>JALTNJ010000155.1 GCA_027000765.1 Nitrososphaeria archaeon
CAGTTAATTTATTATAAATGAAAAATGGTAATGAGATAGTCATATTAGGCGGGGGCATAGAAGGATTAGCAGTTGCAGATTATCTCCATAGAGCTAATTTCTACTACGAGGTTCTACTAATAGACGAAGGTAGACCTACTGAACCCTCTCTATACGAGGAATATATCTGTATGAATATAGGTTTTATAGAGGGGCAGGCCACACTATATAAGGATTGGTTAGAGATAAAAACAAAGGAAAAGAAGTGGATACTTAATCCCAATGCCATAGTCATAGTTAATGAAGAATATTTGGAGAAACTGGCATCTCACTATTCCCCTAATCAGTTAAAACTTAATCACTTGCTCCAAGCCTATTTAATAGACCGTAAAATATTTATATCACCTCTTCTACTACTCCGTGGAAACTGGGAGAAGCTTAGGAAGAAGACCGGCACCTTGGTCGGGCAAGGTGTCTCTAAATACCTATCTGGAGAATATACTGTTGAAGATATTGAGCTTAAAGTGAGGGATAAAAGGCTTGAGATACTGCCCCACAAAGTCTCTAAAGCAGGGAGGTTCTTCCTATGGTACTTTAGCGAAAAACCATTATCCTATCTGGATATTAATGATGTTGTATTTAGTGGTATACATCCTACAAATGGACTATTACTCATAGAAGAACCCAATGAAATTATAGGGGATAAGAAGGAGATCATCATAAATCCCTGTTATGAGGAATAGAGGCCGGTATAAACGTAAAAGATGGATTAGAGTGAAAAGTATCTGTACACCTCAGGCGTCGTTGGATAAGACATGATCTTCTTAAACTCCGCCTTCTTAAGCTCAATATATGTTTCTAGAATCTCCTTAGAAAACACTGGGCGCAAATATTCATGGTCAGACTCGAGCTCGGTCAAAGCCTCATACAGATCCCTTGGGAGACTTTTAATGCCTAGAGACCTCCTCTCCCCATCAGACATATGATAGATATTCTTATCAACTGGATCACCGGGATCCAACTTTCTCTTGATACCGTCTAGCCCAGCTAATATAATTGCTGAGAAAGCGAGGTAAGGGTTACATAGTGGATCTGGAGGACGGTATTCAACTCGTTTACCACTCATTGAGCTGAGTTTATAAACTGGGACTCTTATCGCGGCACTCCTATTCCCCCTGGACCATGCTAGGTATATAGGAGCCTCGTACCCCGGGACAAGTCTTTTATAGCTATTCACAGTGGGCGATACAATTGCTGATAGACTCCTACCATGTTCTATTAACCCACCAATAAAATATCTCCCTGTTTGACTCAACTCAGCATACCTATCATCCTTATCATAAAAGAGATTCACATCTCCATTCCATATACTAACGTGGGTATGTAATCCAGAGCCATTATCTCCATAGATTGGCTTCGGCATGAAAGTTACTAGAAAACCATATTGGTCAGCAACTTCCCTAGCCACGTATTTTAGAGTCATATAATTATCGGCTGTAGTCAATGGATCTGAATGCTTGATATTTATCTCAACTTGTGAAACCACCCCTACTTCATGATGATGCGCGACGACCCCGACATTAAAAGAATCCTGTAGAATCCTACATACATCATATCTAAATTCATATACTGTATCTATATGCTTCCCCGCATAATATCCTCCCTTTAATGATGTGGGATAGCCCGATGTATTCCAAGGAGCCTCCATACTCTCAAGATAATATCCAAAGCCTGAGGAGGGATTGGTGAAGTCGAGATCCAGGCTGGTGAAGAGATAGAACTCGGCTTCGGGACCGACATATGCCCGTAGCCCATTTTCCGACAACCTCTCTATAAGATTGCTAGCCACTCTCCTAGGATCTGTCTCTAAAGGCCCTTCACTTAACGCCTTGGTTATGAAAGAGAATACCCTACCTATCTTCTCATGATCCTGTGTCCATGGAAGTACTCTATATGTCTTTACGTCTGGAACAAGATTTAAATCACTTAATTCAATTACTCCAAAGCCATCGACGCTACTCCCATCCAGCTTCGGAATTCCATTTGTAATTGAAGAGGAATCCAGCTCACTAATGGGGATTGAGGTAAGCCTTAAACGACTATGTAGATCCGTGAAGTGTAGCTCCAGCCATCGAACACCGTCAGCTTCCAGCCTTTGAAGAAAATCCGTATACATATCCTCAGCCATGTTTTATTCACCAAATGACCAATTTTTTATAATAAAACTTAATATTTATAACGTAGAAAATATATTCTTACGTGACAAATGTTCAGTATAAATCCGAATCAATTGCATTAATCTGAACATATGTCATGAATAAGGGGTGATGGTAATATGCCTGGCATTGATAAGAGGGATTTAGAGATTATATCTCTTCTACTGGAGAACTCTAGGGTTTCCGCGAGGGAGATAGCAAGGAGGCTTAGGCTCTCAACTGGTACTGTCCAGGCTAGGATCAAGAGACTTGAGGAAATGGGGGTGATAAAGGGATATACATTAGAACTGAATTTGGAGGAACTCGGATATCAATTTCCCGTATTAATTGATATTAAGGTATCTAAAGGCAAGATGAGAATTATAGAAGAGAAACTAAGTCAGATGGATAACGTATCTGCAGTATATGATATTACTGGAGAATATGATATTACTGTTATAGCCAGGTTCCGGACTAGAAGAGAGCTGGATGCTTTTATCAAGCATCTACAGGAGATGGAGTATATTGAGAGGACGAATACGAAGCTTATCTTAAACGTTATATGCGAGAATAAGAGGGAGGGATATATAAGGGAGATGGAGAGAGATCTGTAATACTAGCCTTCCTTGAACCTCTTAACGCCCCTAATGGGTGGAGAGGATACATAGCCGTCGGATATATTGGTAGTCACCTCATCAACTTCTATTTTACACTGGTTGATTACATCTGGCCTTAACCTACCTGGTTGTTCAAGCGGGTGATAGAGCGGTGTCAGATCCCCTACGTTATCTTCAAACCTATCTAGCTCGTTGAAGAGCTCGAGTATCTTCCCTATATCTTCGATATATTTATTTGGATTTTCCTCGACCATTACCAATTTCATTATCTTCAAAATATATTTTTTATCTAGCTCTTTCACAACTACTCACCTCCTGGAACTCTACTTGGATCATATAGTTTGCCCTCAATCGCTCGAGCTAGGAGAATGAGCTCGGGCTCAGAATAGTATCTCCCGATAAATTGTATACCTAGGGGTAGACCGTCAATAAAACCTATAGGTATAGATATAGCGGGGTGCCCAGTCAGGTTCGGGATAACCGTATACATGTCCTGTATATATCCCTCGGGGCCAGCTATCTCCCCCAGTTTAGGTGGCATTACTGGGGAAGTGGGCAATGCTAAAAATTTGTATCTAGATAGTATCTTCAGGAGATTATCTTTAATCCACCGCCTGACTTTAAGACTTCTGATATAGTACCTCCCCTCATATCCTTTGCTAGATGCAAAGCCACCCATAATAATCCTCCTCTTAACCTCTTCACCAAACCCCTCAATCCTAGTCTTCCCCGCCATGTCCCAGTAGTTATAGGCATCAATTCTATATCCATAGTTCGACCCATCATATCTAGCTAGGTTTGAAGAAGCCTCGACCATTGCAATTATATAGTATGCTGCTAAAGAAGCCCTCAGGAAATCCGCATCAATATCCTCGATATAGCAACCCAGTTCCCTGAGAAACTCCAAAGAGTTATAGAACCTGTCTTGGATAGGCACATCCGCCTCATCAACAAGGTTTGATGGATAAGCAATGGTAATACTATCTATAGCTCCCTGAGTATCGACGTCATCAACTGCGATCCTCATAAGCTTCTCTCTAACAACATTCCTCTCTGCAGCATCCACCATGGTTATATCCCTGTCATCAGGCTCTATTAAATAGTAGTATAGCATCGCTAAGTCCCTGCTATATCGGGCAAAGGGCCCTATCTGCTCCAGACTCTCGGCATATGAAACGAGCCCATATCTACTAAC
>JALTNJ010000156.1 GCA_027000765.1 Nitrososphaeria archaeon
ACTGGGCATAAACCATGGACCCCAGTAATGACATTATTAATAGGGCTAGTACGACTATCCCCAATGATAATATTAGGTTTCTTTTCACTTGCCTCACCACCGAATACATCGACTTTAAACATCATATCTAGACTGTTCCTATTCTCCAGTTATTTACCAGCTATTTACTTTTTATACTGGATATTATAGGGTAATATCTTTTTATTATATGAAAAATATGTTTTTGAGATACTAATTTAAAAATAATTTATATTTAGCTACGTCTCAGGATCAGAGATACCGTCTTTTGTAATAGTAAATACAGCCTCACCAGGAGGATGCTCTGGACTGTCTATGATCATAGCGATTCTAATATTCTTCTTAGATTTCTTAAGATATATCCTATATGTAACTGCATGTGCAACAACATGGCCGCCAACTGGCTTAGTCGGATCCCCGAACATTATATCAGGCTGCGCCTGAACCTGGTTGGTTATGACTATCGCCACATCATATAGCTCAGCGACTCTCAGGAGGTCATGCATAAACCTATTTAGCAACTGCTGTCTCTCAGAAAGTTTTCCACGTCCAATATACTCGGCTCTAAACGGTGCAACAGCAGAATCTATTGCTATAAATCCTATATTATTCTCCTTAATCTTCTTAGGTAGAGAATGTGAGAGCAATAATAGGTGAGTGGTGTTAAAGGCACGGGCTACAACGATCCTACGTAGGGTCTCCTTGGGATCTAAACCCCGTGCATTAGCAATCTCCACTATCCTAGAGGGACTGAAGGTCTTCTCCGTATCTATGTAAATAGCGTTTTTATCAAGCCCACCCTCTTCCTCTGGAAGCTGCACATTAACAGCCAGAGTATGACATAACTGTGTTTTTCCAGAGCCGAATTCACCGTAGAACTCTGTTACAGCACCTGTTACAACACCTCCTCTAAGTAGCGTATCTAAGTTCCTCGAGCCCGTCGTGATATATCTTCGCCTACTCAGTTTCTCCAAGAGATAATCCGCAGTCACGAAATCATCTTCCACTAGGCCACGTTCCTTTAAGAGATTATAAGCACTTAATATTATTCTCTCCGCCCTCTCAACCGCGGTATTAAGCATCTCAGCCAGTTGAATTGGAGAATATAATAATAATGCCTTTACATCAATTATTCCTAATTCCCTTAGTTTCCTGGCTGTAACATCTCCTACGCCAGGAACCTCCTTAACATCTATTTCCTCAGCCATTCAACACACCTTCCTCCAATTATTTTTAACCCCTTATTTAAAAAATGTTTAGAGGATAATGGGAGTGAGAGAGTATTATGGATATAATCTAGACGGGGTCCGTGGAAATAACGTAGCGTCTCTAATATGAGGAAGGTCTAAGAGCCAGCGTAAGACACGCTCAACACCCATGCCAAAGCCCGAGTGAGGAGGCATTCCATATCGACGAATCTCGAGATACCATTCATATTCACTGGGGTCAAGACCCATTTTCTTAATTTTGTTTAGGAGAGCATTATAATCATGTATCCTCTGTCCACCAGACGTTATTTCTCCAAAGCCTCCAGGAGCCATGAGGTCAGATGATAATGTCACCTCAGGCCGGTTTGGATCTGGCATGTGATAGAAACTACGTATCTCAACTGGATACCCAGTTACAAAGAATGGTTCATCAAACTCTTCACTCAAGGCCCGCTCTTCATCTGCTCCAAAGTCTTCTCCCCACTCTATCTCCACACCCTTCTTCTGAAGTATTTCAATAGCCTCGTCATAGCTTATCTTCTCAAAAGGTGGAGTGAACTCCTTGAGGAGATCTCCTCTAATATATTTAATTTCTTCTCCGACAAGCTCATTCAATCTAGAAACTATATAGGATAGAAGCTCCTCCTCCACACGCATTATGTCATTATGCTCCGCGAAAGCCACCTCCGCCTCTATATGCCAAAACTCTGTAAGATGTTTTCTCGTCCTAGACTTCTCTGCCCTAAAGCTCGGTTGTATAACGAAGACCTTCTCAAACACACATATAGCTGCTTCCTCATAGAACTGTGCACTCTGTGTTAGATAAGCTTTATCACCAAAATATTTCAACTCGAAAAGCGTCGCACCTCCCTCTACGGCGGACGTTATGAAGGTCGGTGCGTTAATCATTACATAATCATTTTTAGTGAAATATTCGAACGCGGATTGGATAAGTGCAGATCTTATAAGTAATACTGCTCTTGACCTAGGTCCTCGGATAGTTAAGTGTCTCTTATCAAACATAAACTCAGGCGACTTTAAGGCAGATAATGTTACGGGCCAGATGTCAGCAGGAGCCACAACCTTGAAATCGGTTAAATGAATTTCTACTCCACCTGGAGCCCTCTTATCATATTTAACCACACCCTCAACAGCAATAGCACTCTCAACATTCGCCTCCCTAACATCCTTAAATTTCTCCTTCAGCATCTCCTTAGAAGCAACAAGCTGGATGTATCCATATCTGTCCCTCATGTTAATGAATATTTTCTCAGGATGTTCTCTCTTAGTAAAGATCCAGCCTATTAAGCGGACAACCTCACCCTCAGCTTTGTTCTTAACATCTTTACTATTAGAATTTCTATATGAAAGCCACATACTATACACCTGTACACCTTAACACTCCTATAAAAATTTAGTCACATCAACAAAATAATTTAACTATTCAAAGTTATTATTGAAGACTAAGCCAGACCCAGTATAATGTCTCTCGCCTTATCTACACCACCAGAAGAGAATAATTTTTTCCTGACGACCTTCAAATTATCAATGTAATATTCATATCTAGACAAGAGTTGCTCCACCTTTTCAAAGAACATTTTTTTGTCGCTATAAAATATATCCGGATCAATGTATTCCCCGATTCCCAGGGTCTTGACTCGACGTGCATTCTCGATCTGCTCCGTCTGGTTATATGCTGGGAGCACCAACATGGGAGTCATTGTTATAATTGACTCCATAATTGCCGTCTGCCCTCCCCGTAATACGACTATCTTAGATTTGCTGAGCATCTCAAATGGGTCTTTCACCCAACCCCATATATCAAGGCCATTGAGGCTGATTTTGTACTCCCTAAACTTTGGCTCGCCAATTGATAAAAGGACCTTATGATTCTTTGACAATGTTTTCGCCAATCCAATCATATGCATAGCATAGAATTTCCTATCCAATGAGGGAGCACTAATGAATATGAAGACATCATAAACCTTGTCATTATTTATCTTCTTAAGATGATTGCTTAGCCATTTAAAGTCTAGTAGTGGGCCTGTGAAGTATACTTTATCTTCTAGCCCGGGGTCAATACTAAGAGGATAGACATTGTTTAGATAGGTTATTGTATAGGGAGGAGAGATATCAGATACGATGATTTTATCCGCTAGGGCCCAGAACCTGGGCATGTACCTTGCTATAACCTTGTCGATAGTTTGGTATCTACTTATAACAGCTAGCTGGTTGGTTATGAGGACGGATGGTATGTCATATTGCTTTGCAACGATAAGGGGAGCCCCTCGGGAATCTACGACGATTAGGTCTGGGTTCAACATGTTGATTACACGCCTCTCCCCTGTATAATGTTTGTAGAGAGTATAGCTGTGTTCTAGTGACTTAGCGATAGTCCTGTTTAAAGATACACCGGACTCACTCCATTCAAAATCCAGTTCCTCTACATAAAATGCCTTAAACTCCTTATCTCTAAAGAAAACCGCTCCATCACCAGAGGTAATTACAAATATTTCATGACCTTCTCTTGCTAATGCCTTCATCAGCCTATATGATCTATGGGAGTGACCCATACCGATACCGCATACGCTGAAGACAATCCTCATTACTCCTCACACATCACATGAAGACAGTTTCTCCTCTATGATCTCTCCCTTAGGGGATTTTTCACTGAATATCTGTGCTTCGAACCGATATATCTCCACTCCTTTATAAAGATACCCATCAGGAGGGAGGCCGGCCTTCATAGA
>JALTNJ010000157.1 GCA_027000765.1 Nitrososphaeria archaeon
ATAGATCCGACTGGGACTGCTCTCGTTATCTTAGGTCTCCTAGATAATACTTCTCCACCTAAAATCCTAGGCATCTCTATTCACCTCCCTCCTTTTTCTTAGGCGGGTTACTCTTGTTATAGACCAAGACAAATGCAATTGTCTTACTTATCGGCCTAGTCTCAGCTGCAATGACTATGTCACCCTCCTTCACATCCATACATGGAGGGATGTATACCGAGACCTTACTCCTTCGCCGCTCATACCTCTGATATTTCTTGTCATAATGGAGATACTCCCTTAATATTACACCAGCCTTATCCATCTTCTTAGATACTAAAACTCCCTCTAATAATATTCCACGCACTTTGAGATGACCATGATATGGACAGTTCCTATCCTCACACACCCTCTCAGGAGGTGGAAAACCCAGTCCAATATCCTTTACCTTCTGCTTACTCATACCTCAATCACCCTCCTAATAATATCGCCTACTAAATCACCACCATTCAATATGTATTCCTCACCATTTGGATGATACAGTTTAAACACACAACCTTTCTTAATAATCCTATATATCCTATTATCATTACCTTTGACCAATATCGTGTTCCTAGTCTCGTCTATAACCACGCCTCTAATACCCTCATAATTCACATTAGAGGCTGAAACCACTTCAATCCTATATCCAATTAAAGTGCCGAATAAACGTTTCATAGCTTTACACCTCTCTCCCTCAAGATAGTTAATATCCTTGCACGCGTCCTCTTCAAAACCTTTATACGCCCCGGCTTCTCAATTGCTCCACCGGATTTAATCGCCCTTCTAAGCTTGAACAACTCCTCATTTACCTGATTCAATATCTCGATCAACTCCTCGTTACTCTTTCCACGGAGCTCCTCAACTTCCCTAGCCATACCTAACCACCCTCAGCAACCTCTTCACCAGACTCCTCCTGCTCCTCAGATGCTTCCTGCATAGCAAGATAATCCTGAAGTGATATAGGCATTATACTTACCTTTACACCTATAATACCCATCTTAGTCAAAACCGGGCGCTTGGCAGTTCTAACTAAACGGTTTGCAAGCTCACCGCTTTTAAGAACGACACCAGAGGAAAACTTCTCATATGCAGATCTAACGGTCCTAATCTTACCGCTTATAACTATCTCGACACCCGCGGCTCCAGCGCTTCGTATAACCCTCAAGGCCCAGAAACCTACTCTCCTATATCTTACGCCCCTAAGAAGCTGACGCTGGATCTGCCAAGCCATGATCTCCGGATCGAGCTCAGGCTCCTCCACCTCATAAACTAATAAACGTACATTTTCATAGCCAAATATCTTCTCAATCTCCTCGGAGATCTGCTTTATTCTAGCACCTCTCCGGCCGATAACCAGACCCGGTCTAAGGACCTTAACGATTATCTTGGTCCCTATTGTACCAGTTGGAGACGAAATTACCTTCATACTTGAAAAACCAGCGGCAGCCAACCTCTCCGCCAGCCATTCCTTTAGCAGTAGATTCTTCCGCTCTTTATTAATGAAATACTTTAGTTTTGACAGGTCCTTCTCCACCATAATACTACACCTCCATAGCAACGATCTCTATATTCGTAAGGGTATCGAAATAAGGTGAGGAGCGGCCAAAGGCCCTAGGAATATATTTTTTACGCTTCCTCCCCTTAAGCGCGACACAATGAATTATCTTAAGCCTGGATGTGTCCAGACCCTTAAACTCAGCATTATTCTCAAGATTATCAAGTAGCTTCAAGAAGAACTTAGCTGCTTTAACAGGGTATCTGCCGCTAGGCCATCCCTCTAGGCCTCTTCTATGCGGTACCTTCTTATTATACCTCTTAAACGGCACGGGGCGCTTCATAGCAACTACATCCTCCAAATACCTACGCGCATCATCTAACATTTTACCACGTATTTCCCTCGCGATCTCAACTGCATGTTTAGGGGATATAGACACTTCTCTTAAACTAGCCTTTGCAATCCTCTCCTCATCCTCAACCTTAATACTGTATCGCCATGTCGGCATTACCATATCACCGTTCTCAACCCTACTACTCAAATTATGACATGGATAGTTAAATATAAATAATAAATAAAAATATTTTTCGCCCGTTAACGTATGACATAATTGTATATACCTTCTGCAACAGGGTGATTCATGCCTAGTAGCCCTCTAAATCCATGGCTTCACAGTATATTGCCCATATAAATAGGTATTGTTTATAAAACATCGTATAGTATATTTAACTTAAGTTTTGGTGAATTTCTAAATGAATAATAGAAGATTACTATATGGAAGTGCTATTCTAATTGTTTCTCTAATGCTGATATCTCCAAACCTAGTTAATAGTGTAATGGCGAATGGTCCTGCAGTAGTTTATTCTGAGACTTTCTATGGCAGGGTAAATGCTAGGTTTACCGAATCCTTAGGTCACCAGTATTATACGGGTACAGGCTGGGCGATGGCATATATCACGGTAACAGTTTATGAAGACAATACTGTGCAACTAGTCTTTAATTTTCCCTTCTGGACTGAAGTTTATTATGGTAAAATAAGGAGGATGGTGAATACTACATTCTACATGTTTATTGCGGCTTCACAGACGACAATGGGAGAAGGCATGGATAAAGTGAGAATGTTTATAATGATAACTCCATCTGGCTTAAATCTAGTATTATCATATATCGTGGTAGATTATGGAGGCATGATGAGTCCACAATATATTAGTGTCAATGGAGACGGGGGAGGACCATATATATTAACATATCAATATAGGTTTAGAGGCACTTATTCCGCAGGAGATTAATTTCCATTTCAACGGAGACATATAAGTCTCCTAATTTTTTATTATATGGGGTACATAGCCTTATAGAGAATAAAAATTAGAATTATGATAGAGAAGCCACATTAATCTTCGGTTGAAGGCTCTTCTCGGGATACCTCAACCTTCTCAAAGTAGTTCTCATATATTTTTTTCATCTCGGCCAAGGCCCAGGACAATGAAGCCATTAGCTTCGCGTTATCATAGGGCATAAGCGTCCTGCCACATTTGTTACACCTAAACATCATATCCGCTGCTTCTGAGAAGGTGTATCTAGAGTGGCTTTTGTCTCCACACCAGTAGAATATATTTTGAGACTCATATTCAATGCGTTTCTCAAGCCTATCGATAATTTTACGATAAAGACCTAGTATAATGCCATCTACCTGCTCAATTGGAAGAACCCAATAGAATGTGATCCAACCTGTTTCACTTACAACCTTCTTTGAGATAAGTAGGCCTTCGGTGGATAATACCCATATAACCTTCCTGATCTCGCTCTCACTCATCTCCAGCTCTTCAGCGATCTCGGCATCTGTAGCCTGCCCCTTCCTAGCAATAGCCTCAATTATACGTCTAGCCAATTCCCCTTTATAGGCTTCGGCGAGTGTAGCGAGGACATAGACTGCAGAGGAATGCATATCCTCCTCCTTATTTTTACCCATCATAAAAACCTCCAATATACTGCTAAAAATATATTAATAGTCATCGTAACTTAACTACTTTTTTACCTTTTTCCATAGGTATAACCTTATATTTAGCACCGGGGAAATCGAGTTTAAACTCGGCTCCTTGATAATAATAGTCTAGGAATACGGCTAATGCAGCTATCTCGGAGTGGGGTTGGGTAGTAACCGAGACGTTGTAAGTCGCTAAATCAAAGAATACTGGGTCAACCTTTTCACTGCCCACTACAACCAGTATCTTATCATGTCTACGTACATCATCAATTACATCAGGAAGAGGCATTCCATACATCGTTAAATGAACTACCTGCCCTTTCTCCAAAATCCATTTCCTAATAAGCTGAACAGGGTTATCGACATATTCAACTGAGAACTTTCCACCCCACCTCTCAACAACATCCCTTATTTTATCCTCTAGAGACGGATCCTGATCACCAGTGTAATACATTCCCTGGGCTCCAAACGC
>JALTNJ010000158.1 GCA_027000765.1 Nitrososphaeria archaeon
ATATTAGGGGATTATCTGGACCCAGTGGATCAGTCTCTGGTCCAGATAAGCGGTTTAGGTATAGCGCACCCAGCCCGCTTCCACCAATGTATTTACGCGCATCTTCCTTACTAAGCTCATGAACCCTAGTCTCCCTCCTAGATAGATCCACAAATAGGATCCTCCCTTTATAGCCCCCTTTAAACATTAGCCAAACCTCCAGATAACCTCATTCATAGTGGTAGGAATAGAATAAAATATACTCCTATAGTATATTTAACTATTTTACATCTAATCCTTTAAAATGGATGAAAAAGAAGTTTATAGAAGGTTAAACTCCATCTGACATAAGCGTATCTTGATATGCCTTTAAGCCAGCACCAGGCTCCAAACCATATCCGAGGCTGTATAGTGACCTCTCTATAGCCGCCAGTATGCTTACACCATCATTAAAGTCCATTATACCCATATGCCCTATCCTAAAGTACTTCTCCCTCAAGCCAGGATATATTCCCCCGGCAATTACCACATTCCTATTAAGCATCTCACGCTTGAAATCATATGGAGACACTCCCTCAGGTAGATATACAGATGTTATTGTTGAGGCCGCGTACTCCTCCTTAGCCATTATATCCAGTCCAATAGCCTTTAGACCTTTTCTCAGGGCCCTACTAAGTATCTTATGTCTCCTAAACCGATTCTCCAAGCCCTCGTCAAAAATTATCTTTAGAGACTTCCATAGCCCCCATATAAGGTTTACCGATGGAGTTGCATAGTATATTGGCTTCATCTCCTCATATGACTTCATGACCCTAATCCATCTACTGAGATCCATGTAATATGGTGATAATGATGACTCTGTCTCCTTTAGCCTACGCAGAGCCTTTTCAGACAACCATAGTATACCTAGGCCAGCGGGTACACCCAATGCCTTCTGGCTTCCTGTGAATAACACGTCTATACCCCACTCACTCATCCTAATCTCTTCACCAGCGACACTACATACACCATCGACCACCAAGATACAATTCCTATCCCTAACTTCCTCAGCCAACTCCTTAATAGGGTGTCTTACACCCGTACTTGTATCTACATGTGTCACTGTCACCATAGAATACTCTTTTTCATCAAGCTTCTCCAAGATCCTCTTATTATCAACCACCTCACCAGGCGATTTAATCTCAATCAGATCTATATTCACGGGATACCTACTTAGAATATCCCTCATAGACCACCCGAAATATCCGTTTACCACGACTAGAATATTATCTCCCTTAGATATCATGTTGGATACCGAAGCCTCCATAGCAAGGGTCCCGGATCCAGATAATACAACTGGTTGTACACTGTCATCTGCATATACCAGCTTCCTAAGATCTTTCAACGCCTTTGAAAATACCTCTACGAACTCCCTCGACATGTGACCCATATTCTCTACTCCAAGGCTCCTGAGAACCATGGGATGAAACATTGTAGGCCCAGGTATGGCCAGGATATCCCTCTCCTTCATCCAACCACCTCAAGCATCAATAAATAATAATTACTGATAGGTCTCTAATTAGAGATGAAACTCCCTAGCCTATCTAAATAAAGGTGGGATATAGCCTTAGATAGAGAAAAATGATATAAAAATTATTTGGGGATGAGGATATTAGCTATCTCCTTTTACGGAGGAATATCAGGGCCACCGCCACCGCTATAATTACTAGGAGGATGATGATGTATATCATTATATCCCCAGTGGGTTGCGACGGTTTCTCCTCCTCATACACGGGTATGGACAGTTCCTCTGTGTAGCTTGTTCCATCATACCCAGATTTCCCCACATCAACTTTGAATGTAACCGCTTCTCCAGAGTATTTCTGTAGTAGGCTGAAGGTTATGTCAACAGAGTATTGGCCGATGTCCAGCCTCTTAGTCGTAAGCTTATCATCCCCAAATGTGATTGATATACTATCTACATCGACGGGAATCCCTATGTCATCAACGACTTTTATCGTGACATACATGCCTCCCTTCGTCGTAGGGACCTCAAGACCCTTTACAGAAACATGTAGCTTCATGAACTCCGCGGGATCAGGCGCCTTATCAACGGCATCGGCATTTACGATAGCTGTATACCACATGCTTGAAATCAGCCATATAGCCCTTATACTCCTATTCTCAAGCAATGGCTTTAGCTCCGGCCAATCCCTGTCATCACTGGGATCTGTTATATCCTGTCCGAGGACTATGGAGTTCAACTCATCTAGGAAGGAATAGGATTCATTGATGATATTGAACATGAATTTCAAGGGATCCTCGATATAGGTTGGCGTGATATTCAAGTCGGCTGGAATAACCTCATCGATATGCTTTGCATGTGTACCCTCTACCAATGCATGTTTAGGTTTGACACCCGGTGCAGATACATTACTGGTTACAGGTGGATTATAGTCTACCGTTGAGTGATATGGCTGTGTAGAGTCAGCAAGATAATGCGATAAGACTCCTGCAGTAACAACTACATTATACCAGTCTTCATTCTCTATATAATATGTGAGGTTCTCCATAAGCTCTGCCACACGCCATGGGAGACGGCCATACTTCGGGTTCTTTAGATGTGCTTCCAGACTATACTCACTATCATAATAGTGGTTATAGCTCTCACCCGCTTCCCTAGCTAGAACTGTATCAGGCCAGACACATGTCTCCTGAATAAAGTATTCATAGTGGCTGAAGAATGTCTTCCATTTATCAGGTAGATAATTGATCGCTTTGGTGGCCAGTGTCTTATGCCCCACGTCCCACCATGAATAGACTGCTGAGTGAGGTATTAAGAATATTACAATAAATATAGCTGCTAAAATGGGGGCCTTCCTCATTTCAACATCATAATTTAATCATAGTATAGCTCTCTATTAAATTACAGAATAAATACTTTATCAAGATATCCTGATTGCTAGGGTATACCTCGGGTCTACCCAGACCTTTACCCTACTACCTGCAGATACCGCCGCATCCGGATCAACATCCACTAAGAACTTTATTCCATTGGCCTCTGCCTGCACCCTCTTCTTGGAACCCAAGAACGACACGTGATATACATCTATCTCAAAGTTGTTCATATCTTTACGGCTACCCAACTCAAAGTTCTCAGGCCTTATAGTCACTAGGACGGTCTCACCCTCCTTAGGTACGTTGGTTGGATCGCTTGGAACGGCATATATCTTACCTAATCCACCTTCAAGCTCGATAAGCAACTTATCATTATGTATCTCTAGGACCTCACCCTTTATGAAAGTACCTTGACCAATGAAATTAGCTACGAATGGGTCACTAGGCCTATTATAGATGTCCTCAGGCGTCCCAACCTGCTTAACAACACCTATGTCCATTACAGCAAGCCTATCACTGATACTCATAGCCTCCTCCTGATCATGGGTGACGTATATAGCCGTTATACCCAGTTGCTTCTGAAGCCGCTTAAGCTCCGCTCTCATTTCAAGCCTCAGCTTGGCATCAAGGTTACTCAGTGGCTCATCTAATAGGAGGACACGTGGGTTTATAACTAATGCACGTGCAAGAGCTACACGCTGCTGCTGTCCACCGCTTAGCTGATGAGGAGTCCTCTTCTCCATACCCTCTAGATGAACCATTTTAAGGACTTCCTTAACCCTCCTATCGATCTCCTCCTTAGGCACCTTCCTAACCTTCAGTCCATAAGCAATGTTATCATATACGGTCATATGGGGCCAAAGAGCATAGTTCTGGAATACCATGCCGGTATTCCTCTTATGTGGAGGGAGATAAGTTACGTCCTCATCATCGAAGAATATCTTTCCTTCATCAACCAGCTCGAAACCAGCGATACTCCTTAGGAAAGTGGTTTTACCACAGCCACTTGGCCCCAGTATAGTGAAGAACTCGCCATCCCTAAT
>JALTNJ010000159.1 GCA_027000765.1 Nitrososphaeria archaeon
CTCAGAATTGAGTATAATAATATTTTAGGATTGAATGTGAATAATTGATAAAAAATAATGATGGTAATAACATTAATAAATCACGAGGATAATGTTATGAATGATTTAGGAAGAGTTGAAAAAAATTTTAAATTGAAGTAGGCTTTTAAATCCAGACTAAGGGGTTTTAAATTTGACCGAGATAGAGTCTAAAAAAGATGGGGGAGGGAAGGTAGAGTCTATTCACGATGTGTCAGCACCTAATCCACCTGAGGTGTTGAGGGAGGGTGTTCTAGAAGAATATTCCTTGTCTCGTTTTCAAAAGATCATAATAAAAAGCGAGTATGGCCGTAAAAGATATATAGTTGTTGAGCCCCAGCTTGATGAGAAGGAGGAAAAGATAATCACTCGTATAAAAGAAATTATTGAATATAAGGATGAGAGTATTCCCCTTGATGTTCTAAAAGATGATAAGTTGAAGAAGAAGTATATTGAGGAGGAGACAGAAAGACTCCTTGAAAAGCTTAGGGTTCCAGAGGATAAGTGGGACAAGATCAAATATTATATCTCACGTGATCTAGCGGGCTATGGAAAGATAGATGCCCCCATGCACGACGATTTCATCGAAGATCTTTCATGCTCTGGAGTCGGTGTTCCTGTATACGTATGGCATATTAGGCACGGATATATCCCCACCAACATAGTTTTTAACTCTGAGGAAGAGCTAGAGTCACTTGTTTATAAATTATCTGTCTTAGCTAGGAAGATGATCTCGGTTGCCAATCCAAGTATAGAGGGTATTCTCCCAGATGGCTCTCGTGTTGTGTGTAACCTAGGGATGGTCTCCCTTAAAGGTCCTTCGTTTACCATAAGAAAATACACTAGGATTCCTCTGAGTGTTGCAGATCTAATTAAGATGAACACAATCTCTCCACGTCTCGCTGCATATTTCTGGATATTGATAGAGAATAAGAAGTCTCTCGTGGTCATAGGTGAGGTAGGCGCTGGAAAGACAACGTTGTCAAATGCGTTACTTGGCTTCATCAGAAAATCATCTAAAGTCATAACCATAGAGGAAACTCCAGAGATAAGGCTTGAGGGTTATGAAAACTGGTCTCAGAAAATTACGAGGGAAAGTGTTAGGGAAGACGTTAGGTCAATTGACCTATTTGAACTAGTGAAGACTGCTTTGAGGGAAAGACCTGACTATGTTATCGTTGGAGAGGTGAGGGGTAGGGAGTCATATGTCCTCTTCCAATCAATTGCCTTGGGGCATGGTGGTCTAACAACCCTCCATGCGGATGACGTCGAGTCAGCGATTAAGCGTCTAACGAGTAAACCACTGGACATCCCCCTCTACCTAGTGTCTCTTGCATCTGCATTTGTTAAAGTAGCTAAGATAGTTACGGAGAGAGGAGAGGTTAAGAGAAGGGTTATGACTGTGAAGGAAGTTGAGGCGCTGAAGGAGGAGGAGATCGAATTCAGAGAAGTCTTCAGATATATTCCTGAATCAGACTCGATTGAGATGGTGGGTGAAAGTATTGTCTTTAAGAAGATCGCTGCTGAACGCGGTATCTCATTAGATGAGCTTTATGAAGAGTTCAACTTTAGGGAGCAGTTCCTCGCATATCTCTCTGGGCTAGAGGGTATCGACTGGAAGCGCTTCTCGGATATAATCGAGAGGTATTACATTGAGGGTAAGCGGCTGCTTGAGGTATTACGTAGTGAAGGTGGAGCTTTGTGACCCCCTTCGAGTACATGGCAGATATTTTTCTCAGGATTTTCCCAAATTTTAAGGAGGTTATTGATAGAAGCGAGATACAGACAACGGCTAGAGACTACTTATCTCATGGGATTAGAAACACTGTTTTAGTATTTCTATCATTATATGCACTTGCCCAGCTAGTTTTCGTCCCATATATATTGAATTTCCCCGGTGTGGAGTTTTTCTTCATCTTCGGATGGTTTGCACCTCTCTCTCTAGTAGCTGGACTACTGGTATTACTAGCATATATAATGTACCCTCATATCAGGAGGATATACCTATCTTCTAAGATATCTTCTGCATTACTAAGTATAATGGCTTTTTTATATGCACTTAGTTCTTCAGGGACAAGTTTCGATGATATGATAGAGTTTATAGTAGAATCGTTTGATAAGCATGAGGCGATCGCGTTCTCAAAATATCTCTACTATAGGAATGTAATGGGGTGGGACGCCTCTAAGGCTTTAAAAAGATCTGCGGAGAGATGTCCAAACTATGAATTGGGGGAGATACTTGAGCTAATGGCCAATGCCGTTGTGATTACTGAGGATATTACACCAATGATAGAGACATTGTACAATAAGACCCTCACTGAGAAGCGGCTGGAGCTCGAGGCCAAGATCAATTCACTTACGTTTATGTCCGAGATCTATATTTCTCTAATGGTTGTATTACCTGTACTTGCGATTACGATGCTCGTTATTATCGCTATGATGGGAGGCGCTTTAGTAGGTCTAAATCCAGTAATACTCACTTCATTAACGGTATACTTACTGATTCCTTTGTCCCTCGCCTTCATAGTAGTTTTGTCAACTGGTGAGTAGCCTATGGATGTTAGGGTGCTGAGAGAGTATCTATACTTGGCTTCACTAGTGGTAGGAGGCATCACACTCTATTTATCAATAGTCTTCTTTGGATACTCGCTCTTGGATCTATATCCCCGGATAGAGTTTGGAATAATTATAAATCCAGCTTTTAATAAAGTGTTCTTGATCACACTAACCTCCGCCTTAGTACCAATAGCAATAGCTGAACACCTAATGTATAGACGTCTTGTAGCTATAGATGATGACCTACCCATGTTCTTATCCATCTTAAGCGACGCGGTTAAGACTGGAATGGACTTCATCGCTGCATGGGAGGTAGCTTCTAAAGGAGATTCTCCAGTTAGGGAGGCATGTAAAAAGGCGCTTAAAAAAATTTATATGGGTATCAATATGGATAGGGCTCTAGAGCTATTTGCAGAGGAGCTTGGAACCAAGTCTGCCAAGAGAATCGCATCCATAATAAACGCAGCGTTTATAAGTGGTGGAACACCTGTAGAGACGCTGGACATAGCGGCTAGGGCATTTATGGATCTAGATCGTTTTAGAAAGAGTAGGTTAACTAGAATGGCCCCATTTATCTATATATCGTATATCTCAATCGCTATATTCTTGGTATCTGGATATATCTTGGTCACTATGTTCCTTCCCGCCACAATGAATCTTGAACTTTTAGGTATAGCAGTGTATTCAGACAAGTATTTTTACGAATCTGCTTTATTCTATGCATCGCTTGTAATTGGCTTTTCCTCGGCTTTGATCTCAAGTAAACTGGCTACGGGTAGCGTGAGGCCGGGTGTCAAGCATATAATCATTATGAATATCATTATCTATGTAGTGTTTTTCATATTGATTGAAAAGGGTTATAGGTTTATATAAAAAATCAAATTAATTATTTTTTTCTAGCGAGAAGATAGTTGACGCGTCAATTACCAAGGTTATTTATCCAGCTTCAGGGTGCATCTCGCATGAGGCGCATCAGGATTGGTGTATCCCCCATTATCACAATATTACTTGTGATAATGGTTGCAGTAGCCGCTGCAGTAGCATACTATGGCTTTGTTGTTAATTGGATAAATAGTACAACTGAGAATGTAAATATCCCTAACCCGCTATTTACATATGATAATGCATATGGGGTTAGTCACTTGAATACGTTTAGAGTATGGATAAGGAATATTGCAGAGACTGATATCGTTCTAGACTCGGCATATTTAGAGGTTGCTGGAGAAGAGGTGTATCCAGCAGAATTAGGGCAGTTGTTTACAGTCTCTATACTATATGACTCATATAATGGTGAAGACGTATA
>JALTNJ010000160.1 GCA_027000765.1 Nitrososphaeria archaeon
CTTTTCAGCAACTCGGTTGAAATCATGAGCTCATTGTTAAAATCCGTCATTTTTAATCAAACCCGTTTAAAACATCAACCACCAAATGTTCGTATTACGTATATCGGGGAATATCGAGATTGTCTGTCTCAATATTTAAATGCTTCCACTAACATTGGTTTACACAGTTTTTTAAGATTATCTAAACCTAATTCCATGTAGACTAGTTACAGTCAAGTTCTTATGTCAGATATACCCTTTAGATATGTATCCTTCTCTTCTCTAGAGAGCTCCCTATAACCTTTCTCGTCGATAACTGCTATGTTAAAATCATCTCCACTTGCAACGTCTCTCTTCATCGCGGATAGCAGTGCTTTTGCAGCTAGTGAGATCCCTTCATTAACGGACAAATCCTCGCTATACTCACTCTCGATTACTCCCATCGCGATTGGAGAGCCAGATCCAGATACCGTATAATTATCCTTTATAAGTGATCCAAATGGGTCTAATTTATATATTGAGAAGCCATCGAGATCCTTTCCAGCAACGATTAATTCTGTGATTAATGGGAACATTCTATTTCTATACAGTATAAATGACAATAGCCTTGCAGCTGCCTTGGCAGACACTTGTTTTCCATATTTTAGCTCATAGAGGTTGACATTATATTTTAATATATCAATTATAGCCTGTGCATCAGCCACTACACCAGCTATGGTAACAGCTATGTATGGCCTTATCATAAATATTTTTTTGCCTATCTTATGAGCAACAAAATAGCCAGCAGTTACCCTCGTATCTGAGCCTAAGACAACCCCATCCTTACATTTTAATGCAAGGGTTGTGGTACCTGTCTTATAGATATTTTGCTCGTCTACATGTCTTGGCATCCTATTATAAAAATCCATTTTATACACCATCGCTAAGAATAAAACTAATTATTATAACAATAAACTTAAATTTACCCTCTAAGTTATTCTCTACACCTTATATATAAGTCTTAGAAACACCCAGCCAATATATTATTTAATGATAGTCTTTTATAAAACTCTCGTCTCTAAAATAACAAAGGATATTTCCGAAGAGACGTTATTTATTAACATCAGGAAAAAATTAATTTGGAGTGTTGGTTTGATTTATTTACTATATAACGCCGAAGTTTTTTGGGGATAAAGCTTTTAATATTTAATTTAGAGGAAGGTATGGAAAGATATGAGAGGCGAGAATGAAATTCATAGGATGGATCTTCCTAAGACAGTGATAGTAGGAGAAGGTATACTAAATAGACTTAGTGAAGTCTATGAACATATTAAAGAGGGGATGGATAAGATAGTTATTATCACAGGCCCTAATGTCTATAAAATTGTTGGAGACAAGATAGATCATAAAATACTTGATATTGATAAGAGGTTTTTCGCCTATAAGGCTAGCTGGGAAGAAATCTATAGAATAGAAGGAGAAATAAAGAAACTAACTGATTCGGGGGTACTTGTGGATATTATTATTGGTATTGGCGGCGGGAAAGTTATTGATGTCGCGAAAATGATTGCATTCAGGCTTAACAAGAGTTTTGTAAGTATTCCTACAACACCATCCCACGATGGAATAGCGAGTCAGTTAGTATCAATAAGAGGAGGGGGAAGAGCATATTCCTATGTCACTAAACCACCTACTGCTGTTATAGTTGATATTGAGATCATTAAAGATACGCCACATAAATTTATAGCCAGTGGAGTTGGAGATGCAATTGCAAAAATAACGGCAGTAAAGGACTGGCAACTAGCTAGAGACAAAAAGGGAGAGTACTATGGAGAGTATGCAGCTAGTTTAGCTCTGCTTGGTGCTGAGCTCGTTAAAAGGAACAGCGAGAAAATTGGGTCAAGAGATCCTGAGGCAATTAGAACTTTAGTAGAGGCCTTAATTAGTGATGGAGTTGCTGCTGGAATCGCCGGGAGTAGCAGACCATGTAGTGGTTCTGAGCATTTGTTTAGTCATGCTTTGGACTTATACGGAGAAAAACGTGCATTACATGGACAGCAAGTAGGAATAGGCACAATTTTGATGGCATATCTCCATGGTCTAGACCACGAGGAAATAGCTGATACATTAAGAAAAGCAGGTGCACCAACAAATTATAAAGAACTAGGAGTTAGAAAAGAAGATGTTATAAAAGCGTTTGTAAAGGCCAGGGAAATTCGACCTGAAAGATACACCATCTTAAGTGAGTATATTATTAATAAAGAAAACGCGGAGAAGATCTGCAGGAAGACAGGTGTCATATAAAGATGAAGAAAGAAGATAATAGAATTGTCTATTTAATTGATAAAAATGTGTGTGAAGTAGGATTTAGATTCGTTTACCATAATGTGGATGCATGTAAAAAATGTGGTCATAAAGATCTATGTGTTGGAAAACTAGTCGAGGGGAGAGTATATGAGGTTCTGAATATCTTGAAAACAAAGAAGAAAATTATATGTCCAATAACAGAGAATGAGATGAGTCTTGCCGAGGTGACGTTAGCAAGTATCCATACTTCGATATCCACTAAGAAAGCAGTTGAAAACATTGTTACTACTTGGAGTAGCCCGATATGTGAAAACTATGACTGCGAATATAGAGAGATATGCTTCCCTAAAGGCCTTATAAAAGGAGATAAAGTTAGGGTTAAAAAAGTAGAGGGAAAAATCTCTTGTCCACTAAAATATAACCTTACTCACGTGTCTGTTCAACCTCTTCTGTAACAGTCTCAGACACCTCTTCCTCTACTTTCTTGACAGCTTCATCGACAAATCGTATTTTCTTGATCTCTTCTATGTACTTGAGAATGCTATCGGCAATAGGCTTCTTAGATAGATGAAGATTAGGGTTGTTTAAAGCCTTATCGCCTAGTTCTATTAATACAATCTGGTCTTTCTTCTTGATAGATAGTTTCACATTTTCCAGGAAGTTAGGATCTATGTGTTTTATTAGCTCACGTATCTTCTCATCAAGTTTAGTCAGTATTTTTACGATCTTAACTTTATATAATAAATACTTGCCTGCCAAGGGCGGATTGAAGTCTAACATCACTCTTCCACTTACTACTGCTCGAACTATGGCTGGCTTTCCATCGACTTCGAGCACAACACCCGGTGCAATATCACCTTTAACACCAGTTTCACGCAGCTTCCTGATCGTGGTTGTTCTAATTTTTTTGCTATCTCGTACACCAAATCCTTTTTCTGGAGGGACCTCAACTTCGTATTCCTCATTCTCTTTTTTACCAATAAGAGACTCTTCAACACCCTTCAGAAGCCATTCCTCTCCAACTATGACAAGTGTGGGGCCGTATCTAGTTTTAGGGTCATATATGTTGGATTCCTTTGCAATATCTTCACTTGTTGTGTCAAAAACTTCATTTGTCTCCTTAACGTAGCCAGTGTACTCGACTAATACAAAATCACCTTCTTTGATAAGCTTCTCTTTCTTTTCCTTTGCCGACATCTTTTTCATCCCCTCTGTCTCCTAAACCATATTGTATATTTCATGTAAATAAAGTGTCATATATCTTTAGATTAAGACCTTAGATTTAAACCCTTATTAAAATTATGTCTCTCATACCTTTCTGTCAAACCATGTCAAGCACATTATTTTTCTTATGAGGTTTGTCAGTTTTCGATAGATCTATAATTCTCTGTAATAGATTGGCCTCTACTAGGTAATTTGCAACGCTTTCCTGCACCAACTCTCTCCAATTACCATTTAATAGGACACGCTTCCTGAATTCTTCACCAGAATATATCTTTCTTTTATGGAGTGGAATAGGCGATACCTTATATCCAGCTTCCTTAAATAGCCTCTTGGTCAGAGGATCATTACTATAAACCACGTGGAATTCAGGAACCAAAGTTTTTACAAGTGAAACCCATGTAGTATGAACTTCAGTATCTGGAATTGGAACAACATAGTAGTTTTCTCGTGGAATGCCCGCTTCGTCAAGGCCGAGAAAAATCATTTTTAACCGCTCGCCTGCTGTGAAGGGATTCTTCAGAGTATGAGAAACAAGAGCGCTACCAATTCCAATTATAAACTTATTATGTTTTTCATATACATATTTGATGCCGTGTAAATGACCCTTATGAAATGGTTGAAATCGACCTATAATGAGGGCAATCTCCATGAACATTCACCTGCTGTCGAAAACTAAATGACCCTACCAAAATATAATAAATTTGTATATAATTTACATAATAATTGCTTCAAATTCCTTCTACCATACAAAACTACTATGCATATAACTAGTAATTGGGATCCTTTAGAGCACTGCTAGGCGTATAAGGATTACATCTTTTCTTACTGAAATTCTGTTTATCTTCTTAACTGGTTTAGGAAGATGTATTTTTGCTTTATAACGTTTGATTGGTATATGCGAGATTCCCTCGTGAAACAATGTAGGAGAGACGTCCCTCCTAAGCATACATTCCACCAAGAGATGAAACTCATCTAGAAGTGAGATTTTTAATGTATTTACGTCTAGTAATGGTGTGTCCACCACAATTACAAGCTCGTTTGTAGATTCGTCTTCATCAATATATATAAGAGGTTCTAAAATACCTTTTGAAAAATCGTCTTGGGGTAGACCTCCGTATCTGAATTCTTTTACCCATATGTCTTCTCTGTAGTAAAATATAGAGTCGTCACTCATGTTAAATCACCCTAAAGACTTTCACATATATATTGAGGATATGGGTTTGGTTCCTGTAGTAGATGGTTGTTGAGACGACATTTGTGTCTGAATTTGCTTCATCATGGAACGGGCCAATAACTTGATCTGGGAAGCTTTTTCTTCTAATGCAGTTACGTCTATGGTAATGTTGAGCATTCTAGATAAATGTAACAGGTATATTATTGAGGCATCTATATCAGGGAAATAGGGAAAACTGTCAATAACATGGATTATTATAGGGATATTTTTCTTTGAAAAGGCTTGTATTATCGTGGCATACACGCCATATAATCCTCCTGTGAAGCTTTTTATGCTCGTAACATACTCTTTAATTCCTTTATGTGGAATGGATTCTATGTTATGCCCCCCTATGAAGACTCTTAGCATGTTTCTATCTGTTATTTCTTGCCGTTTCATATAGGGAAGCCCGATTCCACCGAGTATCATTGATGGACGTATACGTTGGTAGAGTTCGTATATGGAAAGGGCGATAAAACGCCATATAATATTATCAAGGGGAATCTCGCTGAAATAAACCATTATCTTGTTATCTGCGTAAATTCTGATAGGTGGAAGACTTTTGCCATTTACAAAGGCAATAAAAGGAGGAATCCATTCTGCATCGACGTATCCAATGTATTTTAGTTTTAACTCAGAAATTATGTGGCCCCCAGCAATGTGGGAGATGAGGCCAGTATCAGGTAGTGATACAAGTAGTGGTAGATTTAACTGCCTATATTTTTCCAGCTCATCCTCATTAATTAACCAAGATATCATGGACTTCGCCTCCAAAACATGATATATTTATTTCTTTGGAAATAATTCTTTTTCACGGTTAAAGACGAAAAAGTTAGTTGGGAGATTAAAAATGTTAGAAGCCTTATCCACTCGACTAAGGAGTGCAATTGAAAAACTAACTAAAAAATCATATATTGATGAAAAGGCTGTTAAAGAGGTTATTAAAGAAATCCAGAAAGGCCTCATTATGTCAGATGTTAATATAAAAATTGTTTTTGATCTTAGCAAGAAGATCGAGGAAAGAGCATTAAAAGAAGAGCCTCCGCCAGGGCTTTCTGTAAAAGAGCATGTTATTAGAATAATCTATGAAGAACTGACAAGGCTTTTGGGAGAGAAGACTCCCGAGATAAAGCTACGAAAAGGGAAAGTTACAAAAATATTGTTGGTTGGTATACAGGGATCTGGTAAAACCACCACAGCCGCTAAATTGGCTAAATATTTCAAGGAACAGGGTTATAAAGTAGGGATGTTTAGCACAGACACCTATAGACCAGCTGGAAAGGAGCAACTTAGACAGTTAGCCGAGAGAATAGATGTCGAATTCTTTGATTATGATAGTAAAGATTCAATAAAGATAGCTAAAAAAGGATTGGAATTTTTCGATGAAAAAGTTGATGTGTTGATTATAGATACTGCTGGGAGGCATAAAGAGGAGAAGGGTCTATTAAAAGAAATGAGGGAATTAGAGAAGATAGTAAAACCCGATTATATCTTTCTAGTCATAGATGCATCACTAGGTCAACAAGCATATAATCAAGCTAAAGCGTTTCATGAAACTACCCCAATAGGAGGAATAATTATAACTAAATTAGATGGAACTGCTAAGGGAGGAGGAGCGTTATCTGCCGCTGCAGCAACAGGAGCAAAGATATATTTTATAGGCGTTGGCGAAAAGATAGATGATCTAGAGTTCTATGACCCACCGTCGTTTGTAGGTAGGCTACTAGGCATGGGTGATCTTAAGACTCTTCTCAAGAAGATCGAGAGCATTCGCATGAGTCAAGAGAGAATGGAGAAATTAAGGAAGATGGCTAAAGGAAAGTTTACGTTAATGGATATGATTGAGCAATTTGAAAGCGTATCTAAAATGGGGGGATTATACAAGGTATTGAGTATGATGCCGGGGCTAGGTGCAAAGGTACCTAGAGAAATGATAGAAGATGTTGAAAAGAAGATTAAAAAATGGAAATATGCAGTTGATTCCATGACTGATGAGGAGAAAATTGATCCTAATATAATTAAAAGAACCCGTCTCCAGAGAATAAGCCGTGGCTCTGGAGTGGATGAAGGCGTGATAAAGGAGATGATAAAACAGTATAACATGCTTAGAAAAATGCTGAAATCAGGTAGGAGAAAGAGATTACTTAAGATGTTTGGAAGAGGTCTGGATTTGTCCGATGTAGGATAGCTATTATTAGTGAGATATAATGAGTAAGATACTTAATATCGCTAAGAAAATAATATCCAATCACTATTTATGCGATAATTGTCTAGGTAGAATGTTTGGAGGGCTTTCTCGAGGACTTTCTAACGAAGAGAGGGGTAGAGCGATTAGAGAGACAGTTAAAATGGATATTCATCTGCAACTTCTGGAGGGGAAGCGGGTGCCTAGGAAGCTCTTAAAAAGTCTTATATCTTTATACAACGAGATGGAGATGAAGAGTCTACTTGAGGAACGGGGTATTAACATAGCTCCCAAAGTCATTGAATCTAGTTGTGAGATATGCGGTGGATTATTCAATGAACTTGATGATATTTTGACAGAGCTCCTTCCATATATACTTGAATATGAATTCACAGGATATGTTGTAGGAGTTACATCTCTACCTGAATATGAAGAAAGAGAAGAAAGAATAAAGATGAAGTATGGCCTCTGGTTTTCTGAGAGTATAAGAAGCGAGTTATCGAGGGAGTTAGGTAAAAAACTGGATAAAAAGCTTAGGGTTGCAAATAAAGCTGTAGAATATGATCCGTCCTCTCCTGAGGCGACTATTATTATTGATATTACGAATAAAACCGTTGAGGTAGAGACAAAACCGATCCAAATTTATTTTGAAGTCTATAGAGAGAAAGAAAGACCTCTATTTGCTAAAAACTGTAAATCTTGTAGAGGTAAGGGTTGTGAAACATGTGATTATATTGGGAAAGAAGCTGGAAATAGCTTAGAGTATGCCCTTGGAAAAGTTATGCTTAAAGAAACAGGAGGAAGGAGATGGAGATTTAGCATTAAGTATCTTGATAGAGAAAATGATAAAATAGAGGTGTATCTAAAGGTAATTAGGCCTAAGAAGAGAAACATCGATGTTAAAAGACTTATTAAAACATTGGATATCGAGGGATTTAACATAGTCAATGCACGAATAGAGAAATGAGAAATCGTCTAATTAGGGGTTTTTAAGGGTAATTTTTATATATATTAAAGCCTTAAACCTTATAGAGTTGTAGGAGGGGATTCGTAAAATGCCTCATTCACATGGATTCAGAAGTAGGACACGTAAACTATTAACAAAAAAAGAGAACAAAGGCTTTAGTGATCAGTTGCTAACCTTGGAGAAGATGGGGCCTGGAGATAAGGTAGTAATAATTTTAAACCCTACATATCATAAGGGTATGCCCCATAAGAGGTATCATGGAAAAGTGGCTGTAATAAAGAAGAGAAGAGGCAGGGCTTTTGAAGTAGAAGTAAGTAAAGGAGATAAGAGAGTACTCCTAGTAGTTCCTCCTGAACATTTAAGGCCATTTCAGATGAAGGGTGAGTAGAGTGCCAAAAAAGGTAATTGAGAAGGAAGCGATCTCTATTCCTGAATTAAAGAATGCTATTAAGGATCTAAAGAAATTAGATGAAGAGGAGCTGAATACAATTCAACGTAAGATGGTAGAATACGTCGAGAAGTTCTCAAAAATACCCCCTGGTAAGGCAAAGAAACTTAAGAAAAAGTTAATGAAGGAACTAGATCTAGATGAGGAGAAGGCTGTTCAAATCATAAATATAATGCCGAAGACCCCTGAGGAGGTAAAAGAGATATTCTACGAGAAAGTTATTCTAGGTGATTTAGCCAATAAGATTTTGGAGATAATTTGGAAGGAGTAAAAACATCTGAAATTTATATAAATAATAGATAAATTCTATAGATGCCGTAATTATATTTTTGTGAAAAAGGATTAAGTAAGTGATTAAAATGTCTTCCAAAGCCTTCTTTAGGAAGAGAGTTATTGAAAATTATGGTTATATACTTGATATGTTTGATGGAGAGAGGAGAATTAGGATTAGAAGGTTTGATGGAAGTTTTAAAGAGATTAGAGTTGTTGGGTTAATAGGCCAGCTATTAGGAGAGACATGTTTTACATTAATGGAGTTTCAATTAAACCAAGATGCAGTTATTAATTTTCTAGAGAGAGCGTATATAGGTAAGGGACCTAGGAATAAGGCGATTCGGTTTATTAGATTCGTGAAATATGATGAACTAACTTATAGAGCTAAAGAAAATCTTCCTAAGGCGATAGAGAAATCAATTCTTTTAAATGAAGATGAGTGGGTGAATTTTTTTAATAGAGCCGGCCCGATAAATATACGGACTCATACACTTGAATTACTAAGGATGATTGGAAAGAAAACTGTTTTTAAAATAATTGAAGAAAGGGAGAGGAAACCATTCGAGAGTTTTAGGGATTTTTACCATAGAGTGGGAGTGGATCCAGTAAAGGCCATTATTGATAGAGTAATGGAAGAACTGCGGGAGGAACAGAAGTACTACATATTTTTATGTGGGAGATGAGGGTCAATAAGCCCGTATCTCCACGATGTCCATGTCTTGTAAGACAAAATTTTTAGAGACCCTTATCTGCTCTCCGTTTCTAACCACAATGGCATATCTGAAGTTCCTAGCGAGGCGTTTGTGAATCGCCTCAGCTAAATCGATTACTTTTGCTCCTTTCTTGAGGATAAATGGTTTCTCTGGAACGTCATCTTTATATGCACGTGGAAAAACCCTAATTAGGTCAAGTGACTCCAGTAAGTACTCCACCAGTTCATCCTGTGTCTTGCATCCCAGTGGATGAAGAGAAAAACCAGAATCAATTGAATACACATGAAGACATTCGTTAAGGAGAATAAGTGCACCAGGTCTATGAATATACAGATTTAGAATGTGTTCTTCGATGTCAGATAAGGTTATGTCACCATCTACCTTTACTATAGCATGGTAAATCTTGTAGCTTCTCAACAACTTTTCAAGATCAGCCTTAGAGACATCAAGTCTACCTACCACCCTGATCCCCCCAGTAGCTGTCTTAGTGATCTCTACAGATCCCTTGACGGGAGCCAGGTCAATACCTTTGTCATACAAAGCTCTTAAGATAGATTCAGGATCTTCATCCTTACGTTTTACAACAAAGACAAAGTCTGCTGTCTTTAGAAAGTTAAATATCTTATAATCTAGGGAGTCGCTTATGCCTAGAGGAGGAAGCGCAACAAGCTGGAATTGAACATGTTCATTTCCTATTATACTATAGCTAGGCTCAAATTGCCATGAGAAGGATTGCTCCTCCTTATGAGATAGCTTGTTAAATGCCTCAGAGATCACAAGAAAATCATCACCAACTACGGCTATACGTGCCTCTCCATGCTTAGGCTTATTCCATTTAGAGATATAGGTTCCTACTTTCTTTTTCTTTCTCTCCTCAATCTCTTCTCGTAATTTAGCCATTTGACGCCTAACTTGCCTGAGAAGATTCTTAGTTCCCTTATGCTTAGGGACTAAACTATAGAATTTCTGCAACTCCCTAAGCTTTTCTTCTGGTGTTTTAGCTTCAGATACCTTCCTCCACTGAGCCTTAGCCTCTTCAGGTAAATTTGTGACCATACTCCTTCTAAAGAGTTGTATATTTATCTAAGCTAATTATTTTTTCGAAGCAAGATGAAGATATACCTAGTATTGGTTGGTCTTACTGGAGGAGTGAATCTAGGATTGATAGCTAGGCTTACAGAGAACTTTGATGCAGAGGAAATTAGATTAGTAGAGCCTGAAATTACAAGAGAAATGATGGAGAAAGCATGGATATTCTCTGCTAGAGCAAGAAAAGTGCTTGATGAAAAAATAAAAGTATATAATAAACTTAGCGATGCAGTTTCAGACTTAGATATTGTATTTGCTACATCTGCTGTCACTTCTGAAAGCGGTGCTAATGTTAGGAGAAGAGCGATTACACCTATGGAAGCGGCTGAGGTAGCCATAAAAGGGGGATATGAAAAAGTAGGGATAGTATTTGGTAGGGAAGCCACGGGACTTACAAATGAAGAAATCGATGAATGTGATATGCTTATAACTATTGAATCTAGTCCCCGGTATAGAGCATTAAATATAGCAAATTCAGTTGCGGTTATTTTATATGTATTTTTTGTTGCGAGAGACCTATTTAAAAAAAGGCGGGAACCGGCACCCAGAGACCTTAGGAAAAGGACTGTAGACTATTTTCATAATGTTGCTTTGTTCGCTACAGAAGACGAGGATTATGCAGAAAGAGCAGCAAGAGTTTTTACAAATATTTTAAATAGAAGTTCACCAGATAATAAGGAGATAAAGATGCTTATAGGCGTATTTAGAAGAGCGTATATTAAGTTAAAAAGATATAAAAGCATGAATGTATGAATGGTGTTTGGAGGGATTTTTGATGAAGGCACGTAATTACCGTAGTATAAGAGGAATGTTGTATACAAGACAAGAGTATATTCATGGAGCGCCTCAGCCTAGAATAACTAGATTTACAATGGGAACATATAGAGAGGATTATGAGGTTGAGGTAAGGTTAAAGGCTAGGGAGAGAGAGCTTATTAGAGATCGTGCATTAGAATCGCTTAGGGTTAATGTAAACCGTCTCTTACAGAAGAAAGTAGGTGGTAATAACTACTACTATATTATTATGATATATCCTCATCATGTACTAAGGGAAAATAAGATGATGACTGGTGCGGGTGCCGATAGATTGCAGGAGGGAATGAGAAGAGCGTTTGGAAAACCTATTGGAAGGGCAGCTGCAGTTGAGCCTGGTCAGACAATTGCTAAGGTGCTGACTTTTGCAAATTACGTCCCTGTAGTCAGGCAGATACTTAAGGTTGGTGCAAGCAAAATACCTAAAGGCGGAGATATTGACGTTGTATATCTAAAAAGAGAGTGATCATGGGCTCGTGCTGAAAATAAATATTGAAGAGGTTCTGAAATTTCTTGAAAAGAATAAAAAAAGATACAAAAAGATCGTTTTACAAGCTCCAGACGGGCTTAGAAATCAATTGCTTAAATTATATGATGCAATCTTAGAAGCTGGAATTGAAGGAGAAGTCTATATTAGCGGGTCTAGAAATTTCGGGGCCTGTGATATTGCTTACGAGGAAGCAGCCAGGGTTAAGGCCGACGTAATTATTCATTTTGGTCATACACAATTCCCGTATAGCGAGGAGCAGATCAACAATTTACCTCATATACCTGTTAAATATTTTCCTGTTTATGACGACAGAGAAGTAAGCAGTGATTTACTACATAGATTATGCACTGAGATAGAAGGATATAAGAATATCGGGTTATTATACTCGATACAGTATTATCCACAGTTCAATGAAATTAAGAAGATGTTGGAAAAAGAGGGGTTTAATATATTTATAGGCAAGGGAGCAGGCATTGGTCTTGGAAAAGGACAGATTATTGGCTGTAAGATAGGCGCCGCAAAAACTATTCAAGATAGGGTAGACGCTTACGTGATAGTTAGTGGAGGAAAGTTCCACGCACTAGGTGTTTCACTTTGGACGGGAGTTCCTACGTTCCTAGTGGACATTCCTAGCAATAAAATATTTAATCTCGATAGAGAAACGTCGCGTATAAGATCAATAATAGCCTATAAGCTCTTGGAGGCGGAGAAGATAGATAGATTCGGCATAATTGTCTCTAGAAAGAGTTTCCAGTACAATTTATCTATAGCTAGATATTGTGAGAAAGAGCTGAAGAAAAGAGGGAAAAAAGCCTATATTATTATAGTTGATGAACTAAGCCCACAGATCTTGATGAATTTTCCAGATCTAGAAGGATATATACAGACAGCTTGTCCTCGTATATCGATAGACGATGTAATGCTGTATAAGAAACCTATTTTAAATATAGAGCAGTTCATGATATTAATAGGTCACAAGAAGTTTGAGGAGGTTTATCCATGGAGAGAGAGAAAGGTTATCCAGGAAAAGAAATAGGTGTCATGGAAGAATATTTGGCTGATAGAGGAACATATATAGACTGGAATGGAATAATCAGGAGTAAATATCTTGGGTTTATATTTAAAGATACTGAGATGAGAAAAGTTTTTGTGAAGCCGCTTAGAAAACTAAAGATTTTGGAAGTAGGAGATACTGTGCTTGGGAGGATTATTAATGTCTCTGGAGTATTTGGATACGTGAGAATAGAGGCTGTGAACTTTAAGCCTTTAGATAGAGACTTTAATGGAATAGTATATCCACATCGTATTGTTAACAGGATAGATGATGTATATAGAGAAGGAGACTATATTTTAGCTAAGGTAATAAGTAAGGTTAATAGAAGCCTCCATTTATCTATAGCTGAACCGGATCTAGGAGTAGTGTCGGCTAAGTGTAGCTATTGTGGAGGAAAAATGCGCTCAATCGGAAAAAATAAATTAAGATGTATGAGATGTAGTAATATAGAGATGAGAAAGTTATCCAGATTATATGGTAGGGTGATATGACATTGGAAATAAAGATCTTAAAAGTTGAAGATAAAATGGTGCGGTTTAGTGTCGTTGGTGAAGACTATACACTTGGAAACTTACTTCAAAATGCATTACTTGATGATGAAAGAATCCTTGGTGCAGGTTTCTATATAAGTCATCCCCTAAGTAAAGAGCTTGTTTTTACAGTATACTTTAAGAGAAAGACGTCGTTTAAAAACGCGAAGAAGGTCATTCTTCAAAATGTAGAAAAGATTAAAAATCAGTTATTAGATATAAAAAATGAAATAGTGAAAAAGGCGGGTGAATAAAACTGCCAGTCAAGTTTTGTCCAGTTTGTAAGTCGATCTTGAAAATTGATGTTAGAGGAGAAGAGGCGTACTATATTTGCTCTAGAGGACACTATGAGGAGAAGATAGACCATAATACTATCAGCAAGAGAATAGAGAGAGAAGAGAAGGTGACCGTAATTCCCAAAGAGGTTCGGACAGAGACAATTGCAAAAACAAAGTGTCCTAAATGTGATAACGATACCGCATATACATGGATCGTACAGACAAGATCGGGAGACGAAGGTCCTACAGTATTTTACAGATGCACTAAATGTAGCTATACTTGGCGAGTTTATACATAAGTCACTAGAACAATCGGTATCTTAATATATTCTATTGAAATGATTTTCTATGGTTATATTAGTAGAAGAATTAACTATAAAAGCCTGTAAGTAGTAATAATTTATTTAATATTTGTAGCTATGTAATTTCCTAATCGGTGGGTGGTTAAGAATGTTTAGAGCAGTTATGGATAAAGAGAAGATAAAAAGATGGATAAAATTTATAACCACAATCGAAAAACTAACCGATGAAG
>JALTNJ010000161.1 GCA_027000765.1 Nitrososphaeria archaeon
GGCCTGACGCGGCTATAATCGGTACTATAAGGAGGCTTACCTTATTCCCTGGAACCCCTCCAATACTATGCTTGTCATATGCTGGCTTGTCAAACTCTATTATCTCACCGCTTTCGTATATCGCCCGGGTAAGATACTCGATCTCATCCATATCCATACCGTAGAACTGCTCCGACAAAACGAAACTCATTATCTCTACTTTACCAACGGTGCCTTCAACCATCTCATCTATAATGGTCTTTATCTTCACCTGATCTAGCTTCCCACCCTTCATCTTCTCCTTTATATAGTCTATGCTCTTAGGGGGCGGTGCCTGGGTTATCTTTATGGGACTGGCCTCCGAGACATCTATCTTTCTCGCTATTCTAGAAGATAATATAATCCTGCCTCTCTCCACCAAGTCTCTTGACAATATTAGGGTTGCAGTAGTCTTTAGATTTGATTTAGCCGGGTCATATACAAAAACCTTATCTCCAGCTTTAAGCTCCAACTCCTCAGCATCCTCATGATTAATGATTACTATAGCCTCGTCTATCGTCAAATCCTTTATTGAGGCTGTTAATATATCCCTCTTTTCCTCCTTCATAGTAATATAGATATTGCCTCGACAATATACAAATATTTAGTTTTTCAATATGGATATGTGATTTTTATCACGCTTTATAATCCATTTTCTCATATAATTATCTATGGTGAGGGATGGAAAGTGTATAGAGATGTTGAATTGGAGGCCAGACGTCAGATAATAAGCTATCTACAGGATTTCTCCAGGATTATGGTAGAGATCAGCGGCATGGTCGTCAAGCTCTTAGAGTATACCATTGAGGAGAAGACGGAGAATCTGGGGCTATTATATAAGGAAGTTAAGAAACTTGATAAGGAAGCGTCTGACCTCCAGAAGGTTATAACAAATGAGATTCTTAAGTCAAAACCATTTCTCCCAAATAGTGAGGCTATATATACACTTGTCATAACAATGGGTGATATAGTCAATTCCATCGACGGCGCTGGATATAGGGCGTCGCATTTATCGATAGAAACAATTGAAGGCGAGTATTTAGATGATCTTAAGGAGATCGCTGTTAAAGTACATGATGAGATAGATGCTTTTAGGGAAGCTATATATCTACTTGCGTATAATCCAGCTGGGTTGAGGAATGCTATTGAAAAGATATATGCATTGGAGCATGAGGTTGATGAGGTGTATAGGGGCAGCCTGTCATATCTCTTCCTAACGGGCAAGAATGGGATAAACATCCTTAAATGGATTGAGATAGCTGAGAGGCTGGAGAACGCAGCTGATAATGTTGAGAAGGCTGCAGATATACTAACTACATTTCTAATGGGATGATGAACACAGGTTAGGATCTAGGTTTTCACATATATGTCGAAAAGAAGTAGGGTATCTTATCCATCTTTATAGAATTGCCTGGGATAAAGTATTAAATAATATTTTTTTGACTGAGTCTATATAGTTTTAGATTACAATGGCTGTGGATAAAAAAGCCCTAGGCTTCTTCTACGGCACTAGGGTGATTATCTGGGATATTGAGGATGCTAGGCGTATATGGTCATTAGGCTATTTCGGTAAGCCTATGGGTATACCCAAGCCCAAGACACCTGATTTCAAATCTCCACTTCTCCTGGATCTACTTGAAGCCTTCTACCTATATGAGAAGAACTACATGGATATAGTGAATGAGAAGGGTTCCCCGATTTCTCTTGAGAGCCTCCTGAGGCTTTGTAGGAGGTCGTATACGGGATTCGACGAGAAATATCTTGTTTATAAGGATCTTAGGGATAGGGGGCTAGTCGTCTTATCTGGTTTAAAATTCGGTGTTGACTTTGCAGTCTATAAGAAGGGACCTGGTCTAGAGCATGCCCCCTACCTAATAGACGTTGTCTCCCACGAGTATCTCCTCAGTGGCGATGACCTGATAAGGGCGGGGAGACTAGCTACGACTGTAAGGAAGAGATTTATATTAGCTGTGCCAAATCTAGTTGATAAAAAAGTTAGATATATTATGTTCTCTTGGTGGAGGCCCTAGTCTTCCTCCTCCACGATCTCTATCTTCTTCCTGGACACCTCCTCCCTCTTCTTAGGCACTGTAATGATCAGTATTCCATTGTTTAGCTTTGCTTTCATATCCTCTATATTGCTGTTAGCTGGTATCCTTATCCTTACTGAATATTTCTTGTATGGTGTCTTCGCCTTTATATGCAGGTTTCCACCCTTTATCTCCACATCTACATTATCCTTCTTAGCCCCGGCCAGCTCAACCACGATCTCATAGTGGTCACCCTTATCAATTACATCGTATACTGGTGTAGCCTCTTCAGATATTTTTATACCATATGGCTGTACAGGCTTCACGTTTCCAAAGAACTTTACCTCGGGCTTCTCCATGCCGCTTCTCCATCTATATGTAAATCCGAAGACCAGCGGCTCTCCCCTCTTCTCGAGATCAGATATATATTCCGGCCTCACCCTAGTCAACTCAGTGATTATCTTCCTAATCCTCCTCATCTCCTCTTTAAACAACTTATCGATTTCATCGAAGAAGTCATCCTCGAACGCCATACCCCATCACCTCCATTTTATCTATTTAGTTTTTTCTGATTTTTAAATTTTTATTTTTTAAAATTTCAATTAAACGGTTCTTTTTGATTTCTATTCTCTCAAACATTTCTTTCATGATTTCGGAAAAATATTCCATAAACTCCTCATTTATCAGGATTTTATCGCCTCTTTTAACTGGTAAATTAAGCCTCTCCGTGCCTGAAATCTCCGTTGTAAATCCGCGGCTGGATATAGAGAGTATCTTACTATATTTGTAGCCCGCTTCTAACCCCATGTTCCTTAATTCAATTGCCTTGTCTAGTGTCCTGCATTTAATATGTACTATAGTGCTCTGCAGTATTAGCCAAAGTGGATACCTCCCCTTATACCCGAGTATCTCTCTCCATAGAATATGCTTCTCAACTGGTTCATGCCATTTTCTGTAGAAGCTGGATAGGCTCTTATCCCCTATGTATCTAAAGCTTATAAGTACTATTCTCCCATAGCAACTGCTAGTGGTTACACAATCCTCCGAGTAATTATTTATCTCCTCTATAAGAGGCATTATACCCTTGTCGACAAGACCTTTTCTATAGGCTCGTGTCAATGAAATTATATGTTTACGCCGTATCTCCCTCCATATCCTTCTGTCCACCTCAGTAATCATATTCTCCTCCTTAGAACTCGGGGATAGCAGCCTCTAATTCTCACTTGTGTTTTATAAGTAAATAAATGATGTCCAATAAAATATTATATTAATTAATGTTATCAGGCTAATCTGTTATTATTGGCAGGGGGCTTAATTTGGTTGACTGGTGTATTAAGCAATGGTTTCTATAGAGTCTGTGATGAAATATATCATTAATTATGGAATGGACAAGGGTGCAGATTTTATAGAGGCTAGGTATGAACGGCGATTATCCGACCAGATAATCCTTAGAAATGGTGAGGTTGAGGGGGTTTCAAAATCAATTAATGAGGGTATCAGCATCCGTCTAATATATAATGGAGTAGTTTCTATGGGCTCGACAAATATAATGACTAAAAGCTATTTGGAGGCTGTTATCGATGAACTCTTCTCCTCCGCCAATGCAAATGCACCTCTCGTGTCTAGAAAGGTCTCATTCTCCGAGGAGCCTGCCTATGACGTGGAGTATTTCTTGGCTGAGAACATTAAATGGAGTGATCTCTCTATCGATGAGAAACTCTCCTTCCTAAAGGATCTGGATTCCCAGGTTATGGATAACCAGTTTAAATCAAAGTTTCCCGGGAGATCATTCATCCTAGAATACAC
>JALTNJ010000162.1 GCA_027000765.1 Nitrososphaeria archaeon
TATCACCTTAAGAAACTAGGTTTTATAGATGCGGATGAACTAGGTGTACACCACTCCTCCCTCTCTAGGGAGATCAGGTTCAGTATTGAGGATAAGCTTAAGAAGGGTGAGGTCAGGGGGATTGTGACCAGCACCTCCCTTGAATTAGGTATAGATATCGGGTATATCGATGCAGTTGTCCAAGTAGGGTCTCCTAAGAGTATTAACCGTGGTCTCCAGAGGATTGGGAGGAGTGGACATTCAATGGACCGTGTCTCAAAAGGCTATTTCGTCGCCCTCGACCTTGATGACTTGATCGAGGATGGTGTATTGATTAAGGAGGCGTATAAAGGGCATTTGGACACCATCTCCATCCCAAAAGGACCCCTAGACGTATTGGCCCAGCATATTGTCGGCATGGCTCTGGTTAAGAAGTGGAGTATCGATGAGGCGTTTAAAGTCGTTAGAAGGGCGTATCCATTCAGGGATCTAGATAAGGAGAAGTTCCTCTCTGTATTGAGATATCTCTCCGGCAAATACTATGATCTGGAAAAGTATCGTGTATATGGGAAGATATGGCTGGATGAGGAGACCGGATACTTCGGTAGACGCGGTCGTTATCTGAGGCCTATCTACTTCCAGAATATCGGGACCATACCTGATGAGGTCGCTATGATCGCCTACCACGGTAGGAGGAGGATTGGATATTTGGAGGAGCCGTTTGTCGAGAACCTGGATCCAGGGGATATATTCGTGTTAGGCGGGGGGACATACCGCTTCCTAGGCTGTAGCGGGAACAAGGTCTTTGTAGAGCCTGTTAAGGGGCTTAGGCCGACGGTGCCTAGCTGGATATCTGAGATGCTCCCCCTAACATTCGACCTGGGTGAGGCTGTGGCGGGCTTCAGATACTATATATGGCGGCTATTGAGGAATGGCCGTGAGGATGAGGCGAGGAAGTATATCGAGAAGGAGATGAGGGCCAATAAATGGGCGGTTGACAACATAATAAGGTATATCAAGATACAAGGTGAGTTCCTCGAGAAACTCGGTTTAGAAACTTTCCATTCTAGGGAGAACCTGATTATAGAGCAGTATATTGACTATAATGAGAGGATGCGGTACATAATATTCCACACTGTCTTCGGCAGGAGGGTTAACAATGTATTGGCCAGGGCATATGCATATGTAGCTAGGGAGCTCACTGGAACCTCTATTAGGATGCAGGTGGATGACAATAGTTTTGTACTCATGATTCCCCTTAGGGTTGAGCTGGATATCCAGTCTCTACTGGAGAAGGTTGGCTCCGAGAACCTGCGTAGCCTCGTCTCTATGGCTGTTAAGAATAGCCAGCTTATATGGCGGATTTTCAGGCATGTGGCTAATAGGGCTTTCATGATACTCTCCTACTACAAGGGTAGGAAGACTAGTTTAACTAGGCAGCAAATAAACTCCGAGATCATCTATAACGCGGTCAGGGATATACCTGGCTTCCCACTGGTGGAGGAGGCTGTTAGGGAGATTATTGAGGATAAGATGGACGTCATCAGAGCCGAGGCGGTGTTAAAGGATATTGAGGAGGGTAGGAGGCGTTGGATAGTCCTCAAGGAATATGATCTACCGTCTCCATTTGCCCACGGCGTCCTACTCAGGGGTATGCAGGACGCTGTCTTGATGGAGGATAGAGTTAAGGTTCTCCAGAACCTATATAATAGGATTAGGGAACGTATAGAGGGGATAAGGGCGTGATACACCTCTATAAAGACCTATACATCGCTGATCCCTGGCCAGCGGCATACCTCAAGGACATCGATGCCATGATATTCGCGGATCTACATCTGGGTATGGAGGGCGTCCTAAGTGAGGAGGGCATATTCCTACCCAGGAGCTTCAGTAAATCCACTGTAGACATCATATTTAGATCGATATCCAGTGTCGAGCCGTCGATGCTTATATTGAATGGGGATATCAAGCATGGATTCGGCTTATTAAACACCTCTGAATGGGTTGTATTAAGAGAGTTCTTTAGGGAGCTGAGCGAGATGAAGCTGGATATCCTAGTGATTAGGGGCAATCACGATAACTACCTTGGTGTGCTCCTCGATAAATATGGAGTATCCTTTGAAAAGAGATGGGATCATGATATCTATACCATTATGCATGGGCATGAATCCGTATCCTGGGATGAGCTTAGGGAGGTCGTCATCATCGGCCATGAACATCCATCAGTGACCTTGAGGGATGAGGTGGGTGTGAAGTTCAAGTTCAAATGCTTTATGTGGGGGGAGTATAAGGGGCATAAGATACTTGTACTCCCTTCAGTGGGTGAATTGGCAACGGGTTCAACAATCTCCCTATATTCGGAGGAGGATATATTGTCGCCGTTGCTTAGGAATGTGGATATGTCTGGATTCAAGCCATATGCCGTGGTCCCGGGTGAAATAGTCCAGGAACTCCCTCCACTAGGTGATTTAGAGAGGTTATTATAGTTATTATTAGGTATGTACCTAAGTTATTTTTAGGCTTTTACTTATAGTTTTATATAACCCCCCGATTTTATATTTATGATTAAATCCAAGATTAATATACCCCCTAGATATTATGGTGTGTTGATATGAAACCCGATAAGAAAGTAGGGATATATGGATACGGTGCATATGTGCCACGTTATCTAATCGAGAACTCCTCTATCGCCGGTGTCTGGGGCAAACTAGCTACTCCAATTAAGAGTAAAAGCTTTCCCTCTATTGATGAGGACAGCCTTACAATAGCTTATGAGGCGGCTAGGATAGCAATAGAATCCTCTAAAGCCCCTAGGGATAGGATTAGAGCCGTCTTCATCGGCTCTGAATCCAAGCCATATGCTGTTAAACCAAGTGGCACTGTCTTGGTGGACGCCCTTGGACTAAGTAACAAGATACTTTCAGCCGACTTCGAGTTCGCGTGTAAGGCTGGGACCGAGGCTATTCAGGCAGTCTCCGGCCTTGTAGCCTCGGGTATGATCGACATGGGACTGGCCATTGGTACAGACACATCCCAGGGACGGCCAGGCGACGAGCTTGAATACACCGCAGCCGCTGGTGGAGCCGCTTTCATATTATCTAGGGTCTCTGAAGGCGTTATTGCTGAGATAGAGGCTTCCCACTCCTATGTAACCGATACCCCGGATTTCTGGAGGAGGAGTGAGGAGAAGTATCCAAGACATTTATACAGGTTCACTGGTGAACCCGCGTATTTCCATCACATAACTTCCTCTGTAACACAGTTTATGGAGGAATATGGTTATAAGCCGAGTGACTTTAAATATGCGATCTTTCATCAGCCAAACGCCAAGTTTCCTCAGAGGGTTGCTAAGATCCTTGGGTTTACTAGGGAGCAGATAATGCCTGGATTATTATCACCGATTATTGGAAACACGTATTCAGGGGCTACATTAGTAGGTTTGTCAAATGTCTTGGACGAGGCCCAGCCAGGTGACTTGATACTCCTCGGCTCCTTCGGCTCTGGAGCCGGTAGCGATACCTTTGTATTTAGAGTGACTGACTTGATTGAGGAGCGTAGGGCTAGGCCTCCTCTCAAGAGCTTCTTGAAGAGGATGGTGACTAGGGACTACTCGACCTATGTCAGGTATAGGGGCAAGATAGATATGTGAGGTGTATAGAGTATGGCTACACCAGTTATAGTAGGATATGGTCTTACGAAGATAGGTGAGCATTGGAAAAAGGATCTAGTTAGTCTTGGATATGATGCTGCTAAAGAGGCGTTGTCCAGGGCTGGGAAGCCTGATATTGACGCTATCTATGTGGGTAATATGCTTGGTATGGCTCTTGACCTACAGGGGAATCTAGGTGGGTATCTGGCTGATGAGCTTGGATA
>JALTNJ010000163.1 GCA_027000765.1 Nitrososphaeria archaeon
TCAGGTAGGCCTATCCCAGGATCTACAATAATCAGTTCGTCACCCGCATCTATCAGATAGGAGTTAACCACCTTCAGAGCAGGTATCGGGATCGACACCCTAAGTAAACAAATGTTTGAACCAATTCTCATCTCTTCACATCCTCGATTCTCCTTCACTCTTTAATATAAATGTGATTAATATGCTAACATTCTAATAAGAATGTTCTAAACATATGTTTAACTACAGCTAGTAAAAAGAGTTCAGCCATCTTCTACAGATAGGTAGACTAGGATTCTCCAGATATATGTCTCCCCTATTATTCATGTAAATTGAAATACCAGTTATCTCAACACCCGAGATATATGCTTCTCTCATAAGCCTGGCTACTTCTGGATCGCCTTCTTCATAGGGTTTTATACACCTAGCCCTTGGGAATCCTGCGACAAAAAGTAGAAGTCCTCTTTCCCCTGCTTCAACCAGCCTCATAAGTGTCCTAATATGCCTCCTCCCACGGATACTAGGGCAGTCTGGATACATAGCCTCTCTATTTGGACCCCTGAGTACAGCGCTCTTCATCTCCATATAATACTTCACACCGTTGCATTCAATGATATAGTCAAGCATCGAGTCATATACCCTCGGGTTTTTAGAAATTATCCTACAGTTCTTGAACCTACTAATTAGCCCTCTGCTAAACGCATATTCAAATGCCTTCGCCTGTGTTAATGTGTCTATAATCGCGTATGCATTTCCGTCTTCTACAGCTATTATCCTATATTTTAACTTAGGTGCGGATATCCTCGTCAGGAGAACGTGTTTGCCCTCTGCTATATACTCCTTTAACCTACCGGTGTTTGTCAGATGAGCCTTAATTGTTTTGCCATTAATATCAGTCTCGACTGTAAACCTATTTAGTCTCTTTATCAATATACCTAGGATAACACTGATCTCTATTAACTTAGTATGCAACTCCCGCTGCACCCAGTTATTCGAATAGCCTTCCATACTCTCTCTTCATACATCTGTTCCACACAATTGTTATCCCTGCATTCCTAGCTATCTCCACAGCGTCTGGATGATATATCCCTTCTTGCAGCCATATTACTTTAGGCTTCTTTTTAACAGCTTCTCTAACGATATCTGGAGTCTCTTCACTGGGCCTAAATACATCTACAATGTCTATCTCACCAGGAACTTCACTTATGCTCTTATACACCTTCATCCCAGATATCTCCTCTGCAACCGGGTTAACAGGTATAATATCATATCCCCTTTCCTTTAGATACATGGGGACGTAATGGGCTGGCTTTTCAGGGTTTCTAGACATCCCTATTACAGCAATCCTCTTTAGCTTAAAGATCTCTCTAATCTCCTCGTCAGTTAAACCATCGCTTGGGATACCCATGTTTCTCTCCACCTTCAAAAAATCACTATATGCTCTACACCTATAAAATATGTAAGCTAGGGGTTTATATAACATTGTTAAAATTTTAAATAAGGCTATTATAGAATATTATTTTTTGGTGTTGTTCTGTGACAGACTTTGGAAGTCTAATATATTCTGAGGAGAAGGCTTCTGGAGAAGCCATTGGAAAAGTGGAGACTCATACACCTAAGATTGAAGCGCCTGAGAAAGTCAAGGCCGGGGAAGCTTTTACAGTGAAAGTCACTGTAGGACCCCATCCAAATACTGTGCCCCACTCAATTAGATATATAGAGCTTTACTTCTATGAAGATGGAAGGGCTTTTAACCCAATAACGCTTGCAAAGATACATCTTACACCAGAATATGCTGATCCCAATGTAACTTTCACATTGAGGCTTAAGAAGAGCGGTATACTATATGCAATTGAATACTGTAACCTACATGGTTTATGGGAGGCTAGGAAGGAGATTAAGGTAGAGTAACCTCCCTACCCAGCGATTCTCACTATTTTTTATTTCCCCCTTTAGAGTTCATAAATAACTTCTATGCGACTGAAATACCGAAGAAGATCGAGGCCACTAACCCTATCAGGAATGTTATTGTTGCTGCTCCAAGACCTGCAATAACCAGTTCAATCATCTTACGTAGAAGAGGGAGTCTAGCGACTAGGGCGATTATAAACCCAGTGATTGCCAGCATAAATGCTGCTATTAGGAATGATATCGGTATGCCCAGTGATATGCTAAGGCCTAGATAATATGGGGTAAGTGGTATCAATGCACCCATAATATAGAATATACCCGTGTATAATCCTGCTTTAAGTGGATTCTCCAAAGTCTCCTCCCTAAGGCCATATTCCTCCTCCGCAATCATCTTACCTAGTAACTCATCATCTTTAGAAGCTTCTGATGAGATTTTATCTGCAGTTTCCTCACTGAATCCTCTCTTCTTCATATACTCTCTGATCCTAGATATAAATACTCCCGCCACGTATTTAGAAGCCAACTTTACTCTGGCTAATATACCTTGTCTAACCTGTTTCTGAGCCTTGACACTTGTATAGGTGCTTATTCCCATTGATAATGCCCCCGCTATTCCCACAATAGTGCTTCCTAATGCGACGTGAAAGGGTGATCCATATGCTCCTGCTAATCCAGCTGAAACGGAAAGTATCTCAACCAATCCATCGCTCATCCCCAGTACAGCGTCTCTAACATGATCAATAAAATCTTGGAAAAGCGACTCTTCTTCAGCCAGCTCTTCTTCATGTAGAAGCTCGTCTTCAAGTATCTTCTTTAACCCTTTCTTCTCTTCTTCACTAAGCTCTTTACTCTCCAGAAGCCTTGAGTATATGCTTACTGCATCATTCTCGGACAACTCTAGTATGCGTAGTGAGAGGCTTATACCAAGCAACCTTAATAATAGGACTTGGAGGAATAATTTGACTTTATTTATTTTGATAGCCTTAGTATCGACTCCTCTTCTATCCAGAAACTTTTTCCAATACTCTGCATGCTCCTCTTCCATCTCAGCTATCCTAATGAGTTTCTCAGATGCAGATTTACCCTTATGAAACTCCGCCATCTTCCTATAGATCTCCTTTGAATATAACTCGTCTAGCAGAGATTTCTCCGCATATCTAATGACTTCAGCCCTATCCATATTTCATCTCCCGATAAACCAGGAAACACATAAACATATGTGTAATAAAAATTAATTGTTCGACATTTCTTTAAATTAAGATGATTTAAATCAGTATCATCCTCATTTCCAATGCTATTTTACCAATTCATTTAAAATATCTCTCACTTGTCTCGATAACTCATTAATATCTGAAGCAGATAATGTAAAGACTGCAACTGCGCCTATAAACATAAAAGACTGCAAGATCTTCTCACTCACGCTTCCCGTGACAAAACCGCCTCTAATGAAAAATCTCCTCTTTCCAAATATCCTCTCATCTCCAAGTGGCCATAGCCAGTATATCCCTGTCCTAGTCAGTGAATCCATCACCAAATGGCTTGTATAGCCGGTGAAGCCTCCCAATAAACTATATGCATCCCAGTTGGATACATATCCGAGTCCAATGAGTAGAGGGACTAGTATCCATAGATTATGGAGTATCGTCCTATGCATTCCCCTGCCTCTTGACAATTTATACCAGATCTTTTTAGCCAACCCCTCTTTCTTAAACCATACCTTATCCATATACCAATCTATATCTGGTAGAAACGCGGTTACACCGATGAGTATGATATACTCGATTGGAAGCCCAAAATAATACATTATAGAGCCTAAAAGTAACCCGAAAGTAATATGCGTCTTCTTCTGCATAACTGATACCTAAATATAATATATCTCACTACAACGAGATAAAACGGTAAAGTTACTCTATGTAATTTATATAATTAGGATCTGTGTTAACG
>JALTNJ010000164.1 GCA_027000765.1 Nitrososphaeria archaeon
ATTGAACGCTGTAATAAAGGTGGATGATTCCGAGGCTATAGTGTCTACAGATGGGTATGCAGAACAAGTCGTTTCCCGAGATGTTGTCGGAGAGATGACTCTTGTAGTGTCCGGCGTATCATTTACAGATCCACTATTCAATACAAGTCTAAATATGTATAGCTCCAATATCAGTAGTATCTCAATAATCTGGGATATGATCATGTTTGAAGTCGTTGAGCCCACATCTGGGTCTCGATATCCAATAAATACGGAGGTTACGATAGTAGTTAAGGGATGGTACGCCTATGATAATACTTCATTCAATGGAGTTGTGGAGATGAATGGCCAGGAGAAATCAGCTGAAGATGGTATCCTCAATTTTATCGTCTCAGAGGGTTCGGTTGGATTATTTAATTACACGGTATCTAATGTTGTGGATGACTTGTATGGCATTACAAAGTATACCCCTGTATCAATATCATTGATTTTTGATAAGGTAGGCTTAGATGCGAACATAACGTATATAGAGGAAAAAGACATTTTCAAGGTAGATATATCCACATTCTTCATATACGATGAGTCACCTGTGTATGATGCAGTTGTCTTTGTTAATGGATCAACTGCTAACGTGACATCTCCAGGCCGATATTCCGCTGTACTGCCATCAAAAGGAGGAAGCCAAGTTATTGAAGTCACTGTTGAATTCAACGACTATCCAAAGGTTTCAAGGCAGTTTAACGTAGAGGCACCGGAGAAAATAAGTTTTCCAATTGAGTTGATTGGGCTATTAGTCGGCGTCGTAGCCGTCATACTTATATTCGTGGTTATAAGGAGGATTAAGAGATAATAATTAGGGTAATAGGTGATGACAGGGGGCTTATATTATATTCAGATAAATATAGGCAAAGAATATGCGTATATTACACCTCCGCAAATAAAATGTTTATATTTTTAAGTAAGATTGTTGTAATGATTAAATCTTAATCGTCTATTTTAATGTAAATAGGAGGCGACTGGGATGATTGAGGTAAGGTGGCATGGTCGTGGTGGGCAAGGAACTGTAACCAGTAGTCAGCTGCTGGCTAATGCAGCTATATACGAGGGGAAATATGCTATCCATATCCCTGAGTTTGGACCTGAGAGGCGTGGCGCCCCAGTGCGTAGCTATACAAGGATATCCGATGAGGCCATAGAAATCAGGTATGGAGTGATAAACCCCGATATAGTGGTGGTTATAGACCCAACGCTACTGGCGTATAAGGATATTATATTAGCTGGGTTGAAGGATGATAGTATAATTATATTCAACCATATAGATCCGTCTAATGCCAAGCCCTTAGACGGATATGAATCCTATGCCGTCGATGCATATCATATTGCTATGGAGGTAATTGGACGGCCTATATATAATACAGCGATGATAGGTGCGCTTGTAGGGGCCACAGGTATTGTGAAGCTTAAGTCGCTGGAAGAGGCTGTGAAGAAAAGGTTTAGTGGTGTATTAGCGGATATTAATATTAAAGCTGTTAGAAGAGGGGCTAAAGAGGTGATTAAGGTTGAGTAGTTGGCCAAATAAATGGGAGGAACTGCCAATTGGTGGAGTGGTAGATAAACCTGGTAATTCGCTTGAGGTTAAGACTGGTAGCTGGAGGGCTCTAAAACCGGTTATTGATCTAGATAAATGTATTAAATGCCTCTTATGCTGGGTATATTGCCCTGATAATGCCATTATTAGGAGAGACGATGATTATGTAGAGGTTGATTATGAATATTGTAAGGGATGTGGTATATGCGCCCATGAATGCCCCACTAAGGCTATCGATATGGTTGAAGAGGGAGGTGAGTAATATTGAATACTACTAATAAGCAGGTTAGGCTAGGTTTGAATGGGGATGAGGCGGTTGCATACGCTGCTTATCATGCTGATGTGGATGTTATATCTGCGTATCCAATTACTCCTCAGACGATTATAGTGGAAAGGCTGAGCGAGTTTGTATATAATGGAGAGTTGGACGCGGAATTTATCGCGGTGGAGTCTGAACATAGTGCCTTATCCGCCGCTGTAGGGGCATCACTAGCTGGTGCAAGGACGTTCACAGCCACAGCTAGTCAAGGACTTGCCCTAATGTATGAAATATTATATATTGCATCTAGCCTCCGAACATCTATTGTAATGGCCTTGGGAAACAGGGCGTTCTCTGCACCAATAAATATTCATTGTAGTCATGACGATGCATATGCCGCTAGGGACGCAGGCTGGATACAGTTTTTCGCTGAGAATGTTCAAGAGGCATATGACCTTACTCTCATAGCATTTAAAGTCTCTGAGGATAAGAAGGTACTATTTCCATCAATTGTCAATCTAGATGGCTTTATTCTGACTCATAGTGTTGAGCCGCTTAACATATTTGAGGATAAGCAGGTTATTAAGGAGTTCTTACCCGATAGGGAGGCTGTGAACAAGATCGATCCCTCTAGCCCGATTACATACGGGCCTCTAGCCTTACCTGATTATTATATGGAGATTAAGAAGCAGCAGGCTGAAGCCTTTAAATCAACTTCAATACGTATTAAGGAGATATTCGGTGAATATGAAGAGTTTTCTGGTAGAAGCTACTCCCCTTTAAAGAAATTGTATGTTGATGATGCCGATATAGTGTTTGTCGTACTAGGCTCTACCGCAGGCACGATGAGGACCATGGTTAAGAGATGGAGGGAGAATGGTGAAAAAGTGGGTGTATTAAGCCTCACTCTATACCGTCCTTTCCCATCGAGGGAAGTGGCGGAGGTATTGAAGGATGTGGATACTGTGGTGGTGATGGATAGAAGCTACAGCTTTGGCAGTCCAGGGGGCCAGTTATATATGGATGTAGCCGCGGCTTTGAACAAATATGGAAAATATAACCGTCTTGTTAACGCGATATATGGATTAGGTGGTAGAGACTTCACTCCTGAGATGGCCGAGGATATGTTAAATGCTTCTAAAGACCCAAGTATTAGGGAGATATGGGTTGGAGTAAGGGGATGATGAAAGATGAGTAGGATTAGAAGATTAAATGAGATACCTAGGAAAGAGCTCTTCACATCTGGACATAGTTTATGTGCTGGATGTGGGATTCCTCCGATGGTTAAGATGGCTCTTAAAGCTATTGAGGGAGATAAGGTAGTAGTAAATGCAACTTGCTGTCTAGAGGTGGCTACAACACTATATCCACATACGTCTTGGCTGGTTCCATGGGTACATAATGCTTTTGAAAACGCCGCTGCAACAGCTTCTGGAATCGAGTCTGCTATGAAGGTCCTTCTGCGTAAGAGGGATGGGAAGAAATATAAGATTATTGTATTCGGTGGAGACGGTGGAACATTTGATATTGGTCTACAGTCGCTGAGCGGTGCACTTGAAAGAGGGCATAATTTTCTATATGTATGCTATGACAACGAGGCCTATATGAACACTGGGATACAGAGGAGCGGAGGAACTCCCTTAGGTGCAGCTACTACAACGAGTCCAGCGGGTCGTGTTATACCTGGTAAACCTGAGAATAAGAAGAATCTAATGGATATAGTTATAGCTCATAGAGTGTCTTATGCAGCTACTATAAACCCTGCTTATCCAACTGATATGTGGAATAAATTTGCAAAGGCATCTGATCTTTTAGATAAAAATGAGGGTCCAATATTCTTCCATTACTATAGTCCCTGTCCAGTTGGCTGGAGGATGGACACAGCCCTAAGTATTGAGGCTGCTAGGCTCGCAGTTCAAACAAGATTATGGCCGGTGTATGAGGTTGACCATGGGAAGATAATTATAAACATTAAGGTTAACAAGCCGAAGCCGATTGAAGAATATCTTAAGATCCAGGGCAGGTTCAGGCATCTTCTTAAGCCAGAGAATAGGGGAGTAGTTGAGAGGTTAAAAAAATATATAGACAATAACTGGAATCGGTTGTTGAAGCTGGCTGAGCTTGACTCTATTTACTGATAGGCGTTATAGCAATCCTAATCCTTTTTTCTTATATCCAATTGGATAAATCAGTATCACGAACTCCGTCTCTGTATCTAATTCCAACAACTTATTTAGGGGGTCATCTTCGAATGCGCCTATTGCACATGTACCTAACCCCATTGCAGTAGCTACTAGATACATATTCATACCTACATGGCCAATGTCTAGTAACGCGTATCTATATGATCTAAAGCCGTATTTTGAAGCCGTTCTATTGTATACCATGGTTATCACTATGTTTACAGGGGCGTCCCTAACATGCTCTTGTTCAAGACAATAGTCATATAACTCTCTGTTGAACTCGCCCTCCTTCAAGAGAACAAGCTTATGTTCACCCGCATCATAGTGGTATATTCCCTTTTCAAGACCATCCACCCTATCTACCACTACATATGTTTCAATAGGCTGTAACGCGCCTGCTGAAGGGAACATTCTAAGGGGATATCCATGTTTATCTCCCTTTACACCTACAGTATAGTATAAGAAGGTGGATAGCACATCGATTGTCAAGCCTTTCTTACTAAAATCCCTGATAGACTTCCTCTCCTCTAAGGCCCTCGCTAACGGCATATCCATAAGCTTTGGATCGGGCTTAGGTAGGGATATTTCCTTACCCTCCATTTTCTTCAATAGACTAGGTCTCGTCCTCCTCCCATACGGCTTTGGCCATCTGAATCCTGGATATATCTTGGAGAATTCGTGATAACAGAGCCCTGGGTCCTCCTCAATTTTCTTGAGTATCTTAAGCACCTCGCTTCTTTCTTCTTCATCTAGTCTCATGAGAAAATCCTTTACCCCATCATCTCCACTCATTTCACAGGATCACCTTTCCTAAGAGTCATTGTTGTATAATAAATAATAGCGTTAGTAGTAGATAATTTAAGTGATTTTCCAGAAGGCTAAAAAAACCACTGATATGATGAAATACTTATATAAAGAGTCTTTAAATAAAAAATACTACAAATATAGTCTAGGGTTGACACAGTTATCTAAAGTATAACGAATATTTTACATTCGTTGCGATGGATATCAAGGGTGGTTGTGAATATGAATTCACATGATGTGGTAATAGTTGGCGCTGGGACAGCTGGCTTATCACTTGCCTATCTACTTACATCTAAGGATGTGGATACTGCCGTTATCGATATTAAACCCAAGAATCTAATTGGCGATAAGATATGTGGCGACGCTATAGCAGGACATCACTTTGTAGAGACTGGCCTACCCCGTCCAGAGGGTGATGCTATTAGGATTAAAGTAGATGGAATTTACCTATATGGAAGAAGTCTTGACTATAAGGTCAAGATTGTCAGTAGCTACGGTGGATATGTAGTTGATAGGCATAAATATGGGCAGCAGTTACTTGAGAAGGTTCTTGACAAAGGCGCTACCCTATATGATGGGTACCAGGCTCAAGATCTTATCATAGAGGATGATTATGCCAAGGGTGTTAAAATAAAGAAACAGGGGTCTGATGAAATTAGGGATGTGAGGGGGAAGATTATTGTAGATGCCTCTGGATATACTGCATCGCTACTGATGAGGACTCCAGATAAGTGGATGATAGAGAAGGAGATTGAGAAAAGGGATATCATTCCCGCGTATAGGGAGGTCGTGAAGCTTGAGAAGCCTATATGGGATACTGAAAATCTACATTTGCATTTTTATAGTAAATATGCTCCTGGAGGTTATGTATGGCTATTTCCCTGGTCGGAGGATGGATACTATCTTAACTTTGGGAATGGAATTATAGGCGGTGTAAAGCTGCCGAAGCCAAAGAAACTCCTATATATGTATGCTGAGGAAGTGCTTCCAGACCTGCTTAGGAATAGGAAAGTCATTAAGGGAGGCCAATGGGTGATTCCAAATCGCCGGCCTAGACATATATTTGTGGGCAATGGATTCCTAGCTGTGGGAGACGCCGCCATAATGATCGACCCCGCCACTGCAGAGGGAATAGGATACGGGATGTACGGGGCTTACCAGGCTAGTGGAGTTATTATAGAGTCCCTTGAAGCCGATGACTATAGTAGAGAGTCTCTATGGAGGTATCAGAAGGCTTATATGAGTGGTCCATATGGCCTAAGACAGGCGAGGCTAGATGTATTTAGAATATTGTTGCAGGCCCATTCTGATCTGGATATAGAGTTTGTGGTTAAGACCAAGCTACTAACCTCAGAGGAATTGGCGCGTGCCCGGGACGAAGATGATTTCATGAGTTCCTTCAGCAAGTTCATAAAAGCATCTAAAACAATACTCTATGGTAAGCACAGGCTCCTGAAGAATCTAATATATGCAATCAATAAGATGAAGGAGGTCAAGAAGCTCTATCTAGCGTATCCAGAGGCCCCAGATGATGTTGGTGAGTGGATTAAGAAGGAGGAAGCATTGTTTAGAGAGGTAAAAGATAGACTAGGAATATATATCCCACCCGAAGTAAAGAAGATGTAGAGGCCATTACACTAACGTTAAAAATCATTTTTTTAGACCATGGAATACTAGATATTATTTTAGGTGTATTCTCATGTCTGAATCAAAGGGCATGTCTATACATGACCTATACCGATTAGTCCTTGTATCTGATCCTAAGGTGAGCCCCAGCGGCACCAAGACAGTATTCACTGTAACAAAGATGAATAAAGATAAAGACAAGTATGAATCCAATATCTGGCTACTGGATAATCTACAAGAGACCTATGAACCTATCACAAAGGGACCAAGCGATAAGTTTCCACTATGGTCTCCAGACGGTAAGAAAATAGCCTTTATCTCAAGAAGAACTATGGATGAGAAGGAGAAGGGTGCAGAGATATGGATATACTCCCTAGTAGGTAAGCATGAGCCCAGGATGCTGTTAAAGCTGAAGGGCGGTATAGAAAATGTCCGTTGGAGTCCAGATGGTAGGAAACTTCTCTTCCTCTCATATGTAGGTGAGCCGGAGGAGGATGTGAAAGTCATTGAGAGGATACCGATTTGGTTTAATGGAATCGGCTATACCTACAATTTATTTAAGCATCTATTTGTTGTGGATGTATACAGCGGTAACTATCACCAGGTTACAAATGGTGAGATAAACGTCACCATGGCAAACTGGTGTGGAGATGGGAGACACATCGCATATTCAGCCAGTGAAGACATGCTTAAACCTTATATCTCCGACATCTACTTGTTGGATACAAAGACTGGAGAACGTGAGAGACTTACTGATGGCGGCTTTTCAATAAGAGAGTTCTGCTGTAGCCCAGATGGAAGTTATATAGCCCTCAAGGGTCATAGGCTGGAGCATGGCATCGCAACTATTCCAAAGATATGGATCTTATCAGTTAAGGACAAACATTATGAAAATAAATATAGCCTTGAGTATCCAGCTGAGAACTCTATGAACTCAGATGTGAGAGGCCCATCCTCATCACCTGGATTAGCTTGGATAGGAGATCATATTTATTTCCATGTAGCTATACGTGGAACAGTCCATCTCTATCGCATGGATATAGAAGGGAATTATGAGCCTGTAATTGAGGGAGACTTAGTTGTAGATAACTTCAGCGTATCAAGTAAGTGTATAGCCGCAACTATAATGACCTCAATCCAGCCACCGGAAGTATATCTAATGATGGATGGCTTGAAGAAAGTCACCAGCTTCAACGACTCACTCCTCGCTGATGTAAGGCTAGTTAAACCTGAGCACTTTACTTTCACAGCAAGTGACGGGGAGACGATAGATGGATGGATAATGAAGCCCTTGGACTTCAAAGAAGGTGTAAAGTATCCTACAATATTAGAAATACATGGTGGTCCTGCCACTGCATATGGAGAAGGCTTTATCCATGAGTTCCATTGTCTAACCGCAAAGGGCTTTGTGGTAGTCTTCTTCAATCCAAGGGGTAGCTCAGGCTATAGACAGGAGTTCAGGGATATAAGAGGCCACTATGGAGAAAGAGAATATATGGATCTGATGGAGGGACTTGACCATGCACTGGCTAAGTTCAACTATATTGATGGAGATAGACTAGGTGTAACAGGAGGCAGCTATGGAGGTTTTATGACCAACTGGATAATTGGGCATACAGATAGGTTTAAGGCGGCTGTAACGCAGAGGTCAATATGCAACTGGATAAGTAAATATGGAACAACAGATATCGGCTTCTACTTTAACGCGGATCAGATAGCAGGTGCATTGGACAGGTATCCATGGGACGAAAAGTGGATTGAGAAATACTGGCAGCATAGTCCGCTGAAATACATCGGTAATGCTAAGACACCTACACTGATAATACATAGCATCGAAGACTATAGGTGCTGGCTAGACCAGGCAATACAGCTTTTCACAGCTTTGAAGATCAGAGGTGTAGATAGTAGACTAGTGCTGTTTCCAAATGAAAACCATAACTTATCTAGGACAGGAAAACCCAAGCATAGAATCAAGAGGCTGGAAGAACTTATCGGGTGGTTTGAAAAATACCTTAAATAAGACATTTTTGGGGTATGTGGAAGAGTCGTTGAGTTAATAAACTCCTCTTTCTTTATTATTTTTAATTCTCCGAATATAACGTAGAGTCATATATGGGGTGCATAGCCATTGAGTCATGAATACGATATAGTAATCAAAAATGGTCTTATAGTAGATGGGACAGGGCAACCATGTTATACTGCGGATGTAGGTATTTTCCAGGGTAAGATAGTTAAGATCGGGAAGATTTGTCCTACTGCATATGATAAGCTGATCGATGTGGATGGAAAGGTGGTTGCTCCAGGATTCATAGATATGCATTCACATGATGACCTAGTGCCCTTTAGAGATAAATATAATTTGCCTAAGCTTAGGCAGGGTATTACCACCGTAGTTGTGGGAAACTGTGGTATAAGCCCTGCTCCCGTTAATCCACGTACCCTAGACATATTAAGGTCCCAACTCGGTATCCTAGGGGCTGAAGTTGAGTTCACTTGGAGAAGCTATGGTGACTATCTTGATGCACTGGATTCTCTTGGAAATATCGGGACCAACATAGTTGGATTAGTGGGGCACGGGGCCCTCAGGATAGCTACAATGGGTATGGAGGCTAGGGATCCAACTCCAGATGAGCTTGGGGAAATGAAGCGTCTTTTAGAGGATGCTATAAGGGATGGTGCCTTCGGAATGTCCACAGGATTGATATATCCTCCAGGGGTATACTCAAAGACCGATGAACTTATAGAACTCTCTAAGGTAGTCTCTAAATACGGTGGCCTGTACTCTAGTCATATTAGAAACGAGGGTGTGAAGGTTGTGGAAGCCGTTTCAGAGGCGATAGAAATCGGTAGGAAAGCTGGTGTATCGGTGCAGATCTCTCATCACAAAGCATCTGGTAAGAGGGCACGTGGATTGACAAAGGTCACACTTAAGATGATTGAGGAAGCACGTAAAGAGGGGATTGATGTCTCGGCAGATGCATATCCCTATACAGCTGGATCCACGTATCTCGCGGCTCTACTCCCCGATTGGGTTCATGAAGGTGGAGAGGAAAATATGAAAAGAGTTCTTATGGATAAGGAGCTACGTATAAAGGTTAGAAATGAGATTATTAAGAGAAGGAACTGGATAGATGCTGGAAACGGGATGGAGTGGGATAAGATTCTGTTAACATATTCATCTCGATACGAGAAGTATCTAGGTAAATCTATTAAAGAAATATCCACGATCGTGGATAAAGATCCATTTGACCTAGTCTTTGAGATATTGCTGGAAGATGGATATAATGCGAGTATGATAACCTTTTCTATGGATCAAGAGGATGTTGATAGGGTGATATCCCATCCTGAAGTAATGATTGGCACAGATGGATTGGACACTGGAAAAGGCTTTCCACATCCCCGTGCATATGGCACATTCCCAAGGATCATACGGAGATACGTCGCTGAGAAACAAATGTTTGGGATGGAGGAAGCTGTTAGAAAGATGAGTGGAATGCCTGCTAGGAAACTACTTCTAAAGGAAAAGGGTTTTATAAAGGAGGGATATGACGCCGATATTGTTATCCTTAATCCAAGGGAGGTTAAGGATAAAGCTACATTTGAGAATCCACGTCAATATCCAGAGGGTATTGAATATGTGATTGTAAATGGAGTCGTATCAATTGAGAATGGAGAACTTACTGGCCTACTTGGAGGAAAAGTATTGAGAAGAGGATCAGCGTAATAACTATTTCTCCCTCTCAAGTAGAAGAGCCGTTGCCCCGCCCATACCATGGCATATGCTTGCTACACCTAAATTAGCGGATAAATGTTCCATAGCGTTAAGCAAGGTTGTTGTAATCCTGGCTCCGCTTGCGCCAAGTGGGTGGCCCAATGCAATTGCTCCGCCAAATACATTGATCTTTTTCCTTGGAATATCTAGAAGCCTTTCATATACTATAGTGGAGACTGCAAATGCCTCGTTATTCTCAAATACATCTATCACATCTATTGAAAGCCCGTGTTTATCCAGTAGTTTCCTAACAGCATATATCGGAGCCGCTGGAAACTTCCATGTCTCCAAGCCTCCCCAAGAATATCCTTTTATACTTGCTCTGGGTTTCCAACCATATTTCGATAGAGCGTCTTCACTAACTAATAGGAGTGCGGATGCACCATCGCTTATCTGACTTGATGTAGCCGCGGTGTGGAGTCCTCCAGGGAAAATGGGAGGCAGCCTCGCCATTTTATCGATTGTTGTATCTCCCCTAATTCCCTCGTCATTATCAAGTATGACTTGTCCATCGACCTCAACAGGATGGATCTCCTTCTTAAAAATTCCGTCTACAGTAGCCCTATATGCTTTTTTATGGCTCTCCAACGCTACTTCCTCCAACTCACTGCGTGTAACCCCATGTTCCTTAGCCAACATATCCGCCTCCTGCGCCATTATCATACCGTTAAACGGATCTGTTAGCCCCTCATAGACAAGAGCATCTAAAATAGGCGTCTCCCTACCATACAAGAGCTTTACCCCCCAACGGTATTCCCATGGTATTATAAATGGGGTTCTACTCATACTCTCCATACCACCTACTATAGCGATATCCACGTCGCCAGCTTTGATCATACTGGCTCCAGTAATTATCCCCGCCATTCCCGATGCACAGACCATGTCAACAGTCATCGCATCGACGTGCTCAGGAATCCCGGCTTTAATACTAGCCTGTCTAGCTGTATCCATGCCGGTACCAGCTCTAATGACATGGCCAAATACGACTATATCCACATCATTTGGGTCAAGGTTATTCCTGTCTACAATTGATTTTATTACCATCGAACCTAGCTCGACAGCCGAGAACCTAGCTAGTGTCCTACCAAATTTTCCTATTGGAGTCCTAATAGCATCTACAACATATACTTTTCTAGTCATGTTAAATACACCTATGGCGTTGTCCCCATCCCTGCTTAGGATTAAATATAGTTTATATCACTTATCAACATTTGAAAAATATTATCTATACTATATCACTTCTTCTCAGCCATCTTAAACATACCTACTGTATAGAAGCCTCTTCCCCAGTTATGCAGTGGAATCGGGTTATTGGCTACGCTCCAACCTTTTCTCTCACTAAAGTAATTTGGATCTGCAGCAGCCCTAACTACTCTCCCTAGGAATAGTGTTACATCCTCAGCCTCAACACTATTCACAACTATACATTCTAACACTCCAATTGCATCTTTGACTATCGGTGCATCAATTGAACTAGCCTTTATAGCTGTAAATACCTTTGTTTTATCAAATTCACGGCCAGATACACTTCCAACAGTGTATATCTTATCAATATACTTCTTTTCAACGATATTAATCGTGTACTGCCGATAGGTCTCTATCAATTCATGGGTATATGATTCAATGTCTATAGCCACACCCACAAGCGGAGGCTCCTCTGCAATAGGGGACACCCAGCTAGCCGCCATAAAATTTATCTTCTCACCCCATTTCCCACTACCTATTACATATGCAGGGCGAGGGTGTAAAAGCATGTAATATCTCTCGATCTCTATCACAGTCCAGCACCCCCCCAAAAAAATATTGATTAAAATCTCGATTTATCTGCATATCCCGGGTAGAGTGAAAAAGATCATTAAATGCCCCTAATAAATCTCTCAATCTTATCCATAGCGTCTCTAATTATATCCTCGGGAGGTAGCGTTACGGCTCTAAAGTGGCCTTTACCAGTTTCTCCGAATCCACTTCCATATACCACAAAAACACCCGTCTCTAGGAGAAGTCTCTCCACAAATTTCTTATCGTCACCGGAGAATATTTCTTGGCTTATCCTTGGAAATATATAGAAAGTTCCTCTTGGCTTTACAACCGAAATACCCGGCATCTCACTAAGACGCTTATACATTAATTCAGACCTCTCTCTAAATTTCCTATTAATCTCCCTTATATGATCCTGAGGACCCCTTAAAGCAGCCACCGCCCCGTATTGAGCAGGAGTATTTGCCGATAACCTTATCATAGCCATCTTCATAATCAAGCTAATCGCCTTATCACGATTTTCCCCAGAAGGATCATGGATATAGACATATCCTAGTCTCCATCCAGTCATTAAATAAGCTTTAGAGAAGCCGTTTAACACAAATACAGGGACATCCTTAGATATCGAGGCCGGAGATCTAAACCTACCCTCAAAAACAATTTGATTATATATTTCATCTGAGACGACGGGTATTCCATATTCCCCAGCAACATCTATAATCCCTCTAATAACCTTCTCGCTATATACGGATCCAGTGGGGTTATTAGGATTTATAATAGTTATAAACCTAGTTCTATCAGTGATATTCTTCCTAATATCATCTATATCTGGAATCCAACCCTCTTCCTCAACAACTTTATACTCCACAGCCCTCGCATGATATAGTTCTGGAACATTGATATATAGAGGGTATGATGGTGATGGTACGAGAGCCTCATCCCCCCTATCAAGTAAGATTCTACATATAAAACTTATTCCTTCAGATACGCCTTGAGTAACTATAATGTCGTTTGGAGAGATATCTACATTATTAATCCTCTTCTCATGCTCAGAAATAGCCTCTCTGAGCTCGATTATACCCTGTGACTCCCCGTAGTAGTTCCTGTTATCCCTCATACTTGCAATGTAAGCCGCCTCTATTATATGCTTAGGCGTCTTAAAATCATATTTCAATGGATCCCCGATGTTGAGGTATATAATCTCCCTGCCCTTCTCAGCAGCCTTCTTAGCAAGTGGTACAAGGCCCCTTATTGCATATTCAATATGGTCCAGATCCTCTGTAAACCTTATCTTCATAGTGCATCAACAAAATTATTTTTCCAAGGTTCTAATTTGAATTTTTAGCATATATATTATAGGAATACAGCGTTTGTTGAAAATATATTCAGGAGATATATAAGTGGAATATACTATAACTATGTGTTCGACTATTATATGATATGTTGAGGAGTTAAGGAGAAATAGGGCTAGAGAAATCTAGTTTCTTCCCCTTAAACTATTTAAACTGTTTAGTTTTTCGTGTAATGTTCTAAGCATCTCATCATGTGGATACATCCATTTACCATTGCTGAACATCTTATATGGAATCGTCTGCCTCCTACTCGGCTCCATCGGTGAAGCAAGGTAATATTCAAAGCCCTTTAAGAAGCCGGTGACAACAAGGTCATTTAACATATTTATGAACTTTATAAGCTCTGTCATAGGTACATAACTCACCATAACCAACTTGTACTGCTCTAAGATCTTGCCCAATACCTCTGTAAACGGCTTGTCTCTAAATGTATTTGCTACTTTAGCTAGAGAAGTATAGTTAGGGAACTCGAGTATTGCATATACTATGAATGACTCGTTTGGCGGGAACTTCATAAAGAGGATCTCATAGTCCTCTATCAGAAAATTCTTTTCTATATGCTGTTTAAAGTGATATCTGATATTCTGGGGTGTTGAACCTAGGTATTCAGCTAGTTGTGTATATGAAATTGTCGCGTCCTGTTCTAGATATCTTAGTA
>JALTNJ010000165.1 GCA_027000765.1 Nitrososphaeria archaeon
ATCAATGGCCATGAAAAGGTAGGGCTGTATTGAGTAGGTAGATACACAATATAAGATCTTTCGATGTCATTAACTGTAATCGTTTCCACAATTTCATTAGAGTTACTCCTTTTCAAGATAAGTATACCAATGATAATGGATAGGAATAGGATTATCGCGAGAGTTAAGGTTAGGGTCTTTTTCCATCTACGGACCATGAAGCACCATACCTCTCCAGCTATCCACCAAGAGTATAATAGGTATATGCCCAGTAATTATTGTATCAAAACCCTAGAAAAAAGAAAAGTAGAGATGGAGGATTAAATGCATTTTCTATCCGTGGAGATCATTTTATGGATACAACCTCAAATTTACAAGCATCGTATCCAATCGCCATACATTCAGTCTCGTTCACCACCACCCTATGACCCAAGTAACCTTCAAAAATACCTGATAACATCCCTCTGAACGTGTTACCAGCTGGTTTGTTGACCTTACCTTTAAGACTCTCACACTCCCATACCCTCTCTACTCTCAGCCAAAACTTTTCATCTGACTGGATTTTATATTCCTTCATTACACCTATTCCAAGTGATATTAAATGTGCATCCAAGAGCTGTATCAATTCTTCAAGCGAATTAGGTTCTAAAGGCTTCAATAATCGGTCATAGAACCTAACTCCAACAGCATATCCTAGATGATACAAAATTGAGGTGCCCATGTCGTCCCCGAAATGCTCTTTAAAGACCTCAAACATCCCCTCAGCCACGCCTACTGGGAGAATGATTCCTCTTGACTTAGAGATTACTAGTGGAAAGAGGCTTCTAGTAAATATCAGCTTTCCATTAACTACAGGCGACAATGTTACTTCATCTATGGTACTGGAAATCGACTTTATCTGTTCTAACATTTTTTCTGGAGTGTCTTTATAGTTAGTCATATCAACAATTAAGAAGAGCCTTAATTTTTCATTAACTAATCCAGACCAGTCGAAATGTATCACATTAATACCGTGTTCATCTAAGAAATTCATTATATCTGAGATCCCAGTAATTCGGTTCATTACAATGTCGATACCAACTTCGTTAGGATTACTACAAATATGAAAACTTTCATGCAACTTAGGATAGATCGTCATTCTTGTTCAACTCTAAATTCAGAACCTTCATACTAACAGAATAAAAGAATGTTAATAATCACTTAATAAAGTTCTTAACATTTACTTACATAACATTGCGATATAACAATAAAATTTTATCATCTAAATGCCTTAATAAATGTAGTGCAAGATAATGAGATGATAAAGTTTCCAGGATAGTGGAGTAGTTGAATAATAAGTGGGTATGGATAATAAAAAATAAGATAAAATTAAATTATATCTGGTAGCTTTACTTCTTTACCCAGCCTCGGTCTTTCATAGCCTGGTAGACTCTTGAGACTGCAACCACGTAAGCGGCGTCTCTCATATGTATGTTCTTAGATTTAGCAACTTCATAGACATCGTGGAATGCCTTGGTCATCTTCTTGTCAAGCTTTTCATGTACAACTTCCAGAGGCCAGTACTCACCCGTAATGTTCTGCACCCATTCAAAGTAGGATACCGTTACACCACCAGCGTTACATAGGAAGTCAGGAATCTGGAAGACGCCCTTCTCCTTAAGTATCTCGTCGGCCTTTGGAGTCACTGGGCCGTTAGCGACCTCAGCCACTATCTTAGCCTTAATGTTATCAGCATTATCCTCGGTGATAACTTCCTCTATAGCAGATGGAGCCAATACATCAACCTCAAGCTCTAGAAGCTCCTCGTTAGTGATGTTAGTGGCACCAGGATAGTCTTTAACAGTCCTATTCTGGCGCTTCCAGTTTAGGACATCATCTGGATCAAGACCATCTGGATTATAGATCGCGCCTCTTGAGTCGCTTACAGCTACTACCTTCATTCCAAGTATATCTACACCCAATTTAGCCATGAAATACCCGGCGTTTCCATATCCCTGGACAGCAAGCGTAGCTCCCTTTAGGTTCATGCCGAGAACCTTGGCAGCCTCCCTAATTGTATAAGCGGCTCCTCTTGAGGTAGCGTCCTCTCTACCTAGGCTACCTCCAATGCTTAGAGGCTTACCAGTGATTATTCCGAATGCAGGAGCCTTTCTCCTAACTATCGTCTCATATTCATCCATCATCCAAGCCATAATCTTTGGATTTGTATAGACATCAGGAGCAGGAACATCTGAATATGGATTGATGATGTCATAAATTGCTCTAATGAAGCCTCTAGAGAGGTTCTCCAGCTCGTCATCACTCATTTCCTTAGGGTTACATATGATTCCTCCCTTCCCCCCTCCATATGGTAGCTCCATGACGGCGGTCTTCCATGTCATCCAGGCTGCAAGGGCTTTTACGGTACTTAATGTCTCATCAGGATGATATCTTATACCACCCTTTGTAGGGCCTCTAGCCCAGTTATATTGTACCCTGAAGCCCGTGAAAACCTTTACAGATCCATCATCCATCTTAACAGGAATGGTCACCTCAAGAATCCTCTGCGGCCTTTTCAGGAACTCAAGAGCTTCATCACTGATATCCATAAACTGAGCAGCACGCTCAAGCTGCTTAACAGCGATCTCAAATGGATCGACTTTAACCATAAATGTGACACCTCGGTTAATATATAATTAGATTGAATATATAACACAACAGTATAAACAGTCTATACAGCTTTAAAAAAGCAAAAATAACATGTTCTCAGAATAGTATTTTTACATATTTTTATCATAAATTATCAAAAGTTAAACGTTATATTTTTTACTCTAGTCGATGAAATCTTTTTATTTGTAAAAATAAAGTTTAACATGTTTAATTATTATGACTATTTATTATAGTATATTTGAATAAATTTCTATGTACTATCATATTGATGAGGGGATATTAGACAATGTTGGGGGTTATACTAGCCGGTGGATATGGTAAGAGGCTGAGGCCTCTCACGAATAGGCTGCCTAAAAACCTTATTCAAGTCAATAATAAACCCATTATCCACCATCAGATTGAATGGCTTAAAAACCAGGGTGTAAAGAGGTTCCTCATACTTACTGGATACCTCTCCGATAAAATTGTAGAATACTTGGGAGATGGTTCAAAACTAGGGGTTGAGATAAAGTACTCTAGAGAGGATGAGCCTCTTGGCACTGGTGGAGCGATAAAAAACGCTGAGGGCCTACTCTCTAAGGAGGATGAGTTTATACTTGTGAATGGAGACATCATAACAAATCTAAACATCTACTCATTAATTGAAGCTATGGAGAAGCATGATGAGTGCATAGGTGTTTTATCCTCCGTCCCCCTCCCCAGTCCATATGGTATCATCGAATTCGATAAAGACGGTAAGATCATTAAGTTCATCGAGAAACCGTTGATAGAGGATTACTGGATTAATGCAGGCGTCTATCTATTTAAAAGAGAATTATTGGATTATCTCCCTACCAAAGGCGACCTAGAGAAGACGGCGCTTCCAAGATTGGCTGATGAAAGGAGGTTGCTGGTCGTAAAATACATGGGGGTATTTTGGAGGAGCATTGATTCCCATAAGGATCTAGAGATGGTTAGCAATGCATTAAAAGCATATGACCAGCTGATGATGAAATAGCCAAGTATTTTATCCCCATATCAATTTCTTTGCTATTGATAATAGCCGCCATCCATTCTCTAGTATTTTCAAACTACCCTTGTTAAAAACGTCTCTCTCACTAAACCCATTTATTCCATCTGGTTTTCTAAATGGGCTGTATATTATAAATGGAACTGGGTCATCAGTGTGGCCTTTAGCCGAGGGGG
>JALTNJ010000166.1 GCA_027000765.1 Nitrososphaeria archaeon
ATCTAATACTTTTATTAACAAACTATCTGTATATGGGTATAGGCAGGGTTACACTACCAAGTTTCTATAAAGGCGTCGGTGAGACCAAAATACTCTTTAAAGCAGGGCTAATCAACCTAGGAATCTCGATTCCACTATACTATCTCCTAATGCCCTATTTATCGATATTCGGCATTATCCTAACCATGATAATATCGGGCTTCGCATCAATACTATACCAGTTTATACACGCATCTCGACTTTTCCCTGGGGCATTCAATTTTAGTGAGATCTTCTCTATTTATACAGCATCTTTTATAACTGGATTTATCCTTTGGCTATTAAGACAATACTTCTATATTAGGCACACATGGGGAAATCTGTTCTTCTACTTCTTATTGTTCATAATACTCTTTCTAGTAATACTCCCACTATCCAGGGGTATAACGAGGACGGATATACATAACTTCGAAGCGGCATACAGAGATTTTCCAGCTATAAACAAGATAGTGTATCTACTTGCTAGGTTCGAGGAGTGGATCATGGATATCTTCAAACTAGAATAAATTGGTATTCTGAAAATATTCTCACATGAAAATATTTACACATTTTTAATTATATGTAATTATATTTAATTAAAATCATGAGCGATGAGGATCGTAAGAGTAAATATACTACTATATCGATTCCCCGGCCCCTCTATAGTAGGATACAGAAGCTGATTGATGGTAAGGGGTTTAAATCGGTCTCTGACTACGTTACTTATGTCCTTAGAGAAGTTGTTGCAATGCATGAGATGGAGTCCCAGGAGGAGCCCTTTACCAAGGAGGATCTTGAGGAGATTAAGAAGAGACTTAGGGCTCTGGGATACATCTAGGACAGGGCTTTGAGGAGGTGGCTGAATAATGGTTGCCAGGCCACATGGAGGGAGGCTTGTTAATAAGGTTGTTAAGGATAGTCGTAGGGAGCGTATGCTGAGGGAAGTGGAGGAGCTGCCCAGGATACACATCGATAGAAACACGGCTGTTGATCTAGAGAACATCGCCCATGGAATATATAGCCCACTAATTGGCTTCATGACTAGGGAGGACTTTGAGTCTGTACTCGACTTTATGAGGCTTTCAAATGATCTTCCGTGGACAATGCCAATTGTCTTAGACGTATCAAGGGAGGATGCAGAGTCATTTGATGAGGGTGATTTAATAGCTATCTATGCTGGCGAGACTCCACTAGCCACGATGGTGGTTGAGGACATTTACGCCTATGATAAGAAGGAATATGCTAGGAAGGTCTTTAAGACAGATGACCCAAGGCATCCTGGAGTGGCTAAGGTATATAATAAGGAGGATCTCCTCATAGGGGGACCTGTAGAATTGTTGAATCAACTTCCTAATGAGTATGAACGTTATACCCTACGGCCTATAGAGACTAGAGTCCTATTCAGGGAACGTGGATGGAGAACAGTCGTCGGCTTCCAGACCCGTAACGCCCCTCATATTGGGCATGAATATATCCAAAAGACTTCCTTAGCCTTTATAGACGGTCTATTTATAAACCCCGTTATTGGTAGGAAGAAACCAGGCGACTTTAGGGACGATGTTATCCTAAAGGCATATGAGACGTTGATAGCCAACTACTATCCTAAGAAGAGCGTCGTCCTAAGTATTGTAAGGTATGAGATGAAGTATGCCGGGCCTAGGGAGGCTATTCACCATGCGATTATGAGGAAGAACTTCGGATGTACACACTTCATCGTAGGTAGAGACCATGCTGGTGTCGGTAACTATTATGGTCCTTATGAGGCTCAAGAAATATTTAATGAGTTTCCTGACTTGGGTATCACCCCCCTATTCTTCAGGGAATTCTTCTACTGTAGGAAGTGTAATGGCATTGTACATGAGAAGATATGTCCACATAAAGAGGATGTAAGACTCAGGTTTAGTGGAACCATGATAAGGAGATATATTATGGAGGGTAAGGCGCCTCCCAAGGAGGTTATCAGGCCTGAGGTGGCTGAGACGATTCTAAGTTTTGAGAAGCCGTTTGTTGAGTAGGTGATCCTGACATGGTATGTAGGGATAAGGGTTTCGTGATATGGTTGACTGGTTTACCGGCTAGTGGAAAATCGACTGTGGCTAAGAGGCTTGTAAAGCTATTCAGGGATATGGGTAGGAAGGTAGAGATGCTGGATGGAGACTCGGTTCGCCCCTGGTTGAGTCCAGAGGCGGGGTTTACGAGGGAGGATAGGACAAGGCATCTTAGGAGAGTGGCATATGTGTCTCACTTACTGGCTAGGAACGGGGTTATAGTCGTCGCATCATTCGTCTCACCTTATAGGGATGTTAGGAAGATGGCTAGGGACTTGATAAAGGACTTTATAGAGGTCTATGTGAAATGCCCTCTTGAAGTATGTATAGAGAGGGATCCAAAGGGGCTTTATAGAAGAGCCTTGGCCGGGGAGATTAAGCATATGACAGGGATTGACGATCCATATGAGGAGCCTGAGGATCCGGAGGTTACTATAGATACTTCTAAAATGACTCCAGAAGAATGTGTCGAGGCTATCCTCCAGAGACTTGAGGAACTTGGTTATCTGAGATCCACATAGGATTATCTATCTGCATTCACTCCACTCAATTATCTTCCTTGATATGTCATAGATGGATTCAAATCTATATTCTATGTTGAGGGAGTAGAACAGGTATGAAGAGTGTTCGCCTGATACCCCGTCACTACTTCCCTTCATCCCATGGTCACTTACAATTAGCGAGACATCATAATCAAGCTTTTTAAGGAGTCTATCCACTTTCGCATCCACCTTCTTATAGAGCCTAATGATCTTTTCAAAGCATTTATACCAGCAGAGATGCCCTATATAATCCAAGTTGTTTATATACATCATAGCTACTCTATAATCCATCTCTTGAAGGCGTTCCTCAAACTCACTGAACACGTCATTTAAATACCTGTCCATTATAAGCATCAGGGTTTTATGACTTCCTTTATCGATTAACTCAGTTATCCTCCTATTACGCTCCTCCCAGATGTTTACACCTGGGATATTAATCCCTATAGACGGTTTACATCTATCCAGGAATGTCTCTCCACTTATCTTGAAACTTACCCTCATGGGCTTAAACCCGATCTTCTTAAGTAGCCTCCGCTTACCCTTAAACCTCCTTAATAAGGGTATCCACCTAAGTCTTTCAATCAGTGGATTCCTATATCTCCATAGAGTCTTCGTCTCCTCCGGATCAGGCTTATTACCCGTTAGTATCGCCTCCCATACTTTAGGCGTGTAGGGAACCGCACCGGTATCAGTCTCTATAAAACACTCCCTGGGTATCTCCAGCTTATCATAATGATTCTGCATTAATGCCTTGAGACCCAGTTCTCTAACCAAGTTGTATTCTAATCCATCTATCCCAATTACAATGACCTTCATACCTGTATCATGATTATTTTATACATTGTTTATTATATATCTAATTGAATCCCACTCGTTGTTTAAGTTTAATGTTATAATTTAATGACCTGCTCTATATTCTTTAGGTTGTCTATATCCGGTGATAATATGAAACGACTATTTATATTCGGCTTGGACGCGGCTCCCCCAATGCTGTTATTCGACAGGTTCCGGGATAGTCTACCCAACTTCTCAAGGATATTGGAGAAATCGATATATGGACCTATGAGGAGCTGTGACCCGCCGATTACCATACCGGCTTGGATGGTTATGATGACTGGTAGAGAGCCTGGTGAGATGGGGCTATATGGATTTAGACATAGGAAGGGATATGACTATATAGATTTCTCGATATCCAGCAGTAGA
>JALTNJ010000167.1 GCA_027000765.1 Nitrososphaeria archaeon
AGGGTATATAAATGCCCGGCTATGTTGATCCCGAGACCCTCAAGGCACTAGAGAAGGCTGCTGCTACATACTCTAACCAGGCTGTGGAGGCTGATAAGAAGGGCCTTAAGAGCCTTGCTATAACCTACTACTCCAAGGCTATCGATGCCCTGACTAGGTTGCTGGATGAGGAGGAGTCTCCATATCTAAAGCAGATCTATATGAAGAAGATTAGGGAATACCGTTATAGACTTGTTTATCTAAGGGGAGCAGTCTCCAGCAAGGTTGAGGATGGAGGCATCACATTATATGATGATAAGAAGCCTGCTAGGCAGCCTTCAAATGGGGATCCGACGGCTACTATGGAGGAGCCTAGTTGGCTCAAGCCGTTTAAATCAAGCATTACCTGGGATGACATAGTCGGGCTGGATCATGTCAAGAAGGTTATTAGGCAGGTGATTGTATACCCCATTAAACGCCCAGATCTCTTTCCCCTAGGCTGGCCAAGGGGAATCCTGTTGTTCGGGCCACCGGGATGTGGTAAGACCAGTATAGCAGCTGCAGTATCCAACGAGATCGATGCAGAGTTCTATCCGATAGATGCGCCGATGATAATCTCCAAATGGCTTGGTGAGGGGGAGAAGAGGGTCGCCAGTATGTTTAGGTACCTCAGGGCCAAGGCTAAGCAGGGTACCCCGGTTATCCTATTCATAGATGAGGTTGACTCGGTCTTCGGTATACATAGGAATGAAGTTGGTGGTGAGATCAGGGTTAAAAACCAGTTTTTAAAGGAGCTGGATGGATTGGAGGAGAAGGCTGATTATAAGATCCCCCTATATATAATCGCGTCTACAAACAAGCCTTGGGTTCTTGACCTGCCTTTTGTGAGGAGGTTTCAGAAGAGGGTGTATATCCCGCTGCCAGATTTTGAGATGAGGAAGAGGCTCTTCCACTTCTACCTGTCTAAGCTGAATGTCTCTGGAGACATCGACTATGTAGAGCTAGCTAACCTTACCGACGGGTATACTAGTAGCGATATAAAGGATATATGTCAGACGGCTCATCTAGAGGTTATCTCAGAGTTCTTTGAGAGCGGCCTGGCTGTGAACCCCTCTAATAAGCCTAGGCCTATTGAGATGGATGATTTGAAGGAGGCTTTGGCTAGGGTCAAGCCCAGCGTAAACTCTGAGAGTATACAGCTCTATAGAGTGTTTATGGAGAGGTTCTCATCACAATAGAAATAAGGGGTTTAGGGAGTTAGGGACTCTGGGTCCCGGGGATATAGGACGACCTCTCTAATATTTTCTCTCCCGCTTAGGATCGTCATAAGCCTATCCAGACCCAGCCCAAATCCTGCGTGTGGAGGCATTCCATATTGGTAGAACCTCGTGTGATAGTCGAAGGACTCCACGTTCAACCCCTTTTCACGGATGTTTCTACGTAGCTCGTTATACCTATGCTCCCTAGTACCTCCTGAAGAAAGCTCTAGCCTCCCCATCATTAGGTCGAAGGACTCGGTTAAATCGCCTTTCCTCATGATGTAGAAGGGCTTTATATCCCATGGCCAGTCTACGATGAAGTAGAAGCCGGGTAGCTCCTCTGCAAGCTTCTCAAGCCCCTCGCTCTCAATATCCTCACCCCACTTTATCTCCCCGCCTTTACTCCTTATAATCTCCAGCGCCTCATCATAGGTTATCCTCTTCATCGAGGTTGGAGGTTCAGGCGGCGTGTGTCCAAGGATCTCCAGATATGGTTTACCACGTTTATGTATCTCCGTGAGGATATATTTAATCATCTCCTCCAGGATATCCATCACATCATTATAGTCGGCGAAGGCGACCTCGAGGTCTACGCTGGTGAACTCGGTTAGATGCCGTCTTGTATGGGATTTCTCTGCTCTATAGAACTGGGCTATCTCAAACACCCCGTCGAACCCCATAGTCAACTGTTCTTTATAGAGCTGTGGGCTCTGCGCTAGATAGGCTACTCTATCGAAGTATTTTATCTCAAATAGGTTGGCGCCGCCCTCAGTCGCCGTGGCTATTATCTTCGGTGTATCAACTTCTACGAAACCATTGTTGATGAAGAATTCTCTAATAACCTGTTTTGTCAAGGCTCTAAGCTGGAACACGGCTCTAATAGTTGGTATACGCAGGCTTAGAGGCCTATTATCAATTATCGTAGGTAGGTTTGCAGGCACTCTTCCAGTGGGGTCTATTGGAAGGGGATGCTTCGCCTCGGAGAGAACCTGAATATCATGGGGCACTATCTCTATAGTCTCCCCATATAGATTTACCTTTCCATGGACCTTCAAGATACTCTGCCTAGGTATCGTCAACGCATGTGTATATAGATGTCTCTTAACGCTCTTCTTCACAGTCACCTGGACCTTACCAGTCATATCCCTCAATACTAGGAAGGCTACTTGACCAACGATCCTCTTATCCTCAAGCCATCCATAGACATATACATCCTTATCAATATACTTGTCTATCTCCCCGAGCTTAACCCTGTCCTTTAACATAACCCATCTCTCTCCACAATCTAATGACAAATAAGTAGTTTAGTCTATTAACCGTAATAAATATAAACCCTCTCATAATTATTTTTCGGTGTTCAAACCGTAGGAGACTGTATAAAATACATTTATCAAAAAGTTGTAAAACAAAGTAGCGAGTAATGCATATAAAATATCATTTTATATAGAACTATTAAAACCTATGTTTTTCATAATAACAAAAAATTTATTAACAAGGTAATTATATATTATCGTATTGGCTTTCTTTTTTGGTGGTGATTTGGATTGGCGAGAGGAAGAAAAAAGGGCGATGGGTCTGAGGCCGTTGGAATGGATGAGCTTGAGTTCCCTAGACCCACTAGAACTACTTATAAACTACTTGAGTTCCTTAAGAACAACGCTGTCGGCGAGTATGTCTATAAAGTGGATATAAAGCAGTCTGACTTGGCTAAGATGCTTAACATCACCAGGCAGGCTCTGAGTGTGAAGCTGAGGCCATTGATACAAGGCGGGTATATAAGGACTGGAAGAGGCTTTATCGAGATAACTGAAAAGGGTATGATGCTCCTAGGCTATCTAACGACTCCAGTCTTCATCCTAGTCTCAGTGGAGCCCTCTAAGAGGGAGGAGATATATCAGAAGCTCGTGGACCTAAATATAGGTAGGATACATAGGGTATCAGGCGATGTAGACCTGTTGATACAAGTGGATGGGTCAAGGGCTGCAGAGGTCCTCAACTTCCTGAGTAAACTAGCTGGTGTTAAGGAGACGAAGACATACTTCACGCTTGAGACGCTTAAGTAAGGCTGTCCAGCATCGCCTGAGAAAACCTATAGACACATATATATTTCTATCATTTTTCTAGTGTATATCATATTATAGTATAATTATTAGATTTTAAGTCTCGATTCATCAACATATAAAGTATAGTAGTATCTTGATTCGAGATTTAGATGGAGGAGATACAGTATGTTTCTACTTGAGTATGAGGGGAAACAGCTTTTCAGGGATGGTGGTGTCACGGTCCCCAATAGTTTTATCATCCCCAGGGGATCGGAGGCGTCTATTCCAGAGGGCTTTTCACTCCCACTGGTTGTAAAGGGCCAGTACCTAGCTGGTGGCAGGGGTAAGGCGGGTGCAGTTAAGATAGTAAAGACGGAGGATGAGTTCAAAGAGGTTGTTGAAAGCATCTTCAACCTCAAGATAAGGGGTAGTTACCCAAGTCACATCCTCGTTGAGGAGTTCGTGCCCCATTCTAAGGAGATGTACCTAAGTATCTTGGTTTCAAAGCCTGACAAGGGATAC
>JALTNJ010000168.1 GCA_027000765.1 Nitrososphaeria archaeon
ATATCTTCCTAATCCTGATGATGTTCTCATCTAGATAGCGTTTCTTGAGAAAGAACTCGAGCATATACTGGTTCAGGTTAGGTGGACATAGGGTTGATGCTTGTATCGCCAGTGAGAGATATCTCATAACCTCACTGGTAGCAACTATCCACCCGATCCTGATTCCAGGGGCGAATATCTTACTGAATGTAGATATATAGATTACACGACCCTCGGTATCCAGCGCCTTAAGCCTTGGAGGGATATCTTCGGAGAATGTGATGAATCCATATGGATCATCCTCTATTATGAAGAAGTTGTATTTAGACGCTAATTCTAAAAGGTATTTTCGCCTCTCCAAAGGCATTATAGTTCCAGTAGGGTTCTGTCCTGTTGGAATCACATACACGAATTTAATCGGCTTACTCGTATTCCTATATTTTTTCACCACAGCCTCTAATAGGTCTACGCGCATACCTTCAAAATCAAGTGGGACACCGATGTATCTAGGCCGCCATAGGTTAAATGCCTGTAGAGCCGCTATATAAGTGGGTAGGCCAACCGCGACCTTATCACCCTTATTTATGAAGACCTTACCCAAGACATCAACAGCCTGCTGGCTGCCTAAGGTAATAAGGACCTCATCTAAACTGGCTTTAATGCCCATATTCCTCTCCATAAACTTGATTAACTCCTCTCTAAACGAAGGCAAACCATCTGTAATCCCATATTGAAATGCCTTTGCATAGTTTTGGCTAATGTATTCCATAGCCTCATTAAGCTGATCCCTCTGGGGAAATGTAATTGGGTCTGGAGCTCCCCCCGCGAAGGATATTATATCCCTCCTGATTAATTTTAATAGCTCCCTTATCTCGCTAGAACGCATCCTATCAACACGGGCAGCAAAGAACTCTAATATACTAGAATCTCTGCCACTAACGTTAGAATCGCCGCCCATAGCCCTTTACACCAAATAATATTATCAGAAGGACTCAATTAAAGTCAATATAAATACTAAACATGTAAAAAACTAATCATAGATAAAATAAAAAAATTTGTCTAACTAAAGCCATCCTATAAATTTATTCTATTTTGGGAGATTTTCTACCAATGGTATTATCCTTATTACAACTCATGTCGAAAATATTTTTTGAGGGTCTGGAGACAGTTAATATCCTCCTTTTGGTGTCGATATGAGCATGATAGTTGCACATGGATTAACCAAGAGATTCGGGGACTTAACAGCCGTTGACAACCTTAGTTTTGAGATTGATGAAGGAGAGGTATTTGGGTTACTCGGGCCAAATGGAGCTGGGAAAACCACTACAATCAGGCTGTTAGCGTGTCTCCTAATACCTACGAAGGGAGAAGCGGAGATAGCTGGATATAGTATTTGGAGGGATCAGCTTAAGATAAGAGAGATAACGGGTATTTTAACTGAGAATCCATGTCTATATGAGAGGCTAACCGCGTATGAGAATATGGAGTTCTTCGCAGAGGCATATAACATAACTGATCCTAGGGAGAAGAGTATCAGGATTAGGGAGCTACTCGAGTTTTTCGGCTTGTGGGATCGTAGGCATGATAAGGTTGGGAAATTTTCCAAAGGGATGAAGCAGAAGCTAGCTATCGCCAGGGCACTTGTCCATAGGCCGCCCATATTATATTTAGACGAGCCTACATCAGACCTTGATCCTGAGTCCTCTAAAGCGATAAGGGACTTAATTAGGAAACTAAGTGAACGAGAGCAATGTACAATACTTTTATCGACACATCGCCTGGAAGATGCTGAGAAGCTATGTAGTAAGGTGATGATAATAAAGGAGGGGAGAAGAATAGCGTTAGGCAGTCCAAGTCAGTTAAGTATGATGGTTAATGAATATAATGTCCTCGAGATAAGGCTTAGACATCCACATAAAAAGATAAGGAGTATTCTAGAAGACATAAGTGGCGTTGATAGAGTGGAGATAGGCGAAACAGTTATCCGAATTGAGATGAAGAAGGATGTCGAGGAGGTTACTCCAATCATAGTTAGGCATATTGTTGAGGCGGGGGGAGAGGTTCTCTCAGTAACCCCGATAAGACCCTCTCTAGAAGATGTGTATCTTAAGCTGGTGAAGGGAGATGGAGATAAGGCTTGAGAAGGCGTTTCTAATATTTCGGAAAGATTGGAAGGAGATAAGTAGGAATTGGCAGGTTATATTACCTATTATAGCCGTTCCCCTGGTTCTCACAATAGTACTGCCAGTTATAATGATATACTTGCCTGGTGCAGTCTATAACCAGGGTGTGTATACAGGGGATGTCACTGAGTTTATAAAGAATATTCCTAGTGAAGTGAGGATGCAGATAAGTATGATGGATAGTAGGCAAGCTATGATCTACATTGTATTAGTATACTTATTCGCACCATTCTTCCTCATAATTCCTTTGATGGCGTCGAGCGTCATTGCATCAGACAGCTTTGCAGGGGAAAAGGAGAGAAAGACTATAGAGGCTCTCTTGGCAACCCCTATATCTGATGATGAGCTTCTACTTGGTAAGATACTCGTGTCCTTCATACCCTCAATGACGGTGACCATATTATCTTTTACAGTCTATACAATTGTAGTTGATCTACTAACATACGACATATTCAATGGAAAATATATCCTACCGAATACAACATGGCTCCTGCTCATCTTCGGTGCGGCTCCTGCCGTGGCCTTTGCAACTATAGGCTTGATAGTCGGTATATCAGCCAGGGTCAAGGGATTTAGAGAGGCTCAGGAGATAAGCGGAGTCCTGATAATACCGATTGTAATGTTGATAGCAGGCCAGGCAACCGGGGCCTTCTTCCTAGGAACGAATACATTACTGATAATGGTAGTGGTATTAGTCATTCTTGATATAATGATCTTCTACATTGGAAAAATGTTGTTTGAGAGAGAAAAGATACTTGTAAGACTAGATTAACTATCTGGTTAATCAGCCATATATCTTCTTATTCTTCTCCTTCTCCTCTTCTTCGGCCTTCTTCTTAGCCTCCTCAACCTCTTTAGCTATCTGAACCAACTGCGTCTCCAGTCCCTGGACAATCCTCTTCAACACATCTCTCTGGGCACCTAAGGCACCAGCCAAGTCCCTGGCATCTATAACGCCTAGTAATTTACCGATCTTATTTACAACTGGCATCCTCCTAATCCTATGTTTGTTCATAAGCTGGACAACAGTCCCTAGATCAGCCTCTCCCAATACAACAACGACCTCCTTAGTCATGATATCCTTCAGCTTAACCTCCTTAGGGTTGAGGCCTTTTGACACGACTCTCCTAACAATATCCTTGTCAGTCACTATACCCACAACCTTCTTATCCTTATCAACCACAATAAGCTCAGATACATCGCCTTCAGCCATCTTTTTAGCAGCCTCCTCTACAGTCGTATCCCCATCTTGGAATGTAGCGTCATGCATGACATCATACGCCCTTAGGCCTAGGATCTGTGTAATATAGGAGAACAGTTTTCTATTCATCTCATCAGGAGTCAAGTCAATCTTCTTCTCAGGCTGCGACATGTTTTCTTCACCATCATAAAATATAATCACATCAAAACTCTAATTAATGATAAATATACCACATTGGAAACCTCACTTCCTAATCCGTATAAAGTATATTGCCACAGCTACTATCAAGACAGCGAGGACAGGGATTATAATCATCCATATCGAAGGAGGCTGGGGCTCTTCAACAGGGGGCGTAGGCTGTTCCCCTGGCTGCTGAGGTGGTAGAGGCATC
>JALTNJ010000169.1 GCA_027000765.1 Nitrososphaeria archaeon
TGGGCACTCAGCCTGGCATCTGCCACATCTAATACAGTATAGCTGCTCAGATATCACTTCATTCTTGAGCATCTCAATCCTTCCGCCGTCGTATAGAATTACATGAACCTCCTTGGGTCCGTGGACGCCATATACCCTTTCAAATTCAATGTCAGCGGTGCTACTTGGGCCTGAGATCACCGAGACATATGTAGGGGGATACAGCCCTGCATAGGCGGCTTGTGTAATGGTCTGTTTAAAAGCCAAGTCCATAGAGGGCATTATCTTCTCCACCCCGGTGATAGCGATATGCATAGGTGGTAGGCTGGTTGTATTCCTGATATTCCCCTCGTTTGAGACAAGGAATATTGATCCTGTATCCGCGGCAATACTATTGGCTCCACTTATCCCAATATCAGCCTCCACGAACTTCTCTCTCAGGAAAATGCGGACCATGCCTACGATCTCCGTGGTACTCATATCATCCCTGACTTCGACACCGTGTTTCCTCAATATTCTTATCGCCTTCTCCCTAGTGATGTGGATAGCCGGTGCCGTGGTGTGCATAGGCTTATCCCGGGAGAACTGTATCAGGAGCTCCCCTAAATCCGTCTCATACACCGTATTTCCATTTTTCGCCAGCTCCTCCCTAAGCCTGAGCTCCTCCGTGACCATCGACTTAGACTTTACTATAAGCTTATCCTCTCCGACGAGGTCATTGACTAGTTTAACAGCTTCGTCACGCGTCTTCGCATAATATGCATGACCTCTGGTCTCTTCAACCCTCTTCATCGTCAAGTCAATATAGTAGTCGATATCTTGCAAAACCTTTTCCTTAGCCTCCCTAAGCTCCTCTGTATACTCCAGTAGATATCTCCATCTATCTAGGATACGATAAGGTGCTGGTACGAGCCTATTTACGGAACGTGACAATCCCTTCCTCAAGCTCTTAATGTATAGTGCCCTATGTATTTCATCCGATACATTTTGAAGTATATCCATATCTAATCACCATATATCTTCCACAATACGGAGGATATATCCTCCACCTCAATTATTCCACGGGCGACTCGCCTAAGGTTTGAGTAACATATGGGACACATGGTTACAACCTTGTCACAGTAGCTACTTAACTCAGCTGCTCTATACTTAGCCACTTCAGCGGCTATCTTCGGTGAGAGGGATTCAAGTGGGCCTCCACAGCAGTATGTTAGTCTACCGCTCTTCTCAGGCTCGACTATATCCAGTCCACCTTTACCGAGGAGTATCCTAGGCTCCCTGACGATATTCTCATACCTCGCGTAGTAACATGGGTCGTGTATCGTGACCTTCTCCTCAACTTTATTCTCTATAGATAAGTCTCTCTCGACCAGTATCTCGAGATAATTCTTAACTTGAATATCAAAGTCTTTGATATACTGAGGATAAATACTTCGCAGTACGTGTGTTGAATGTGGGTCGATAGTAATTATCTTCTTAACATTGTGTTCCTTAAATTTCCTAAATACCTTCTCGGCATGTTTTTTAAAATCATCCTCGAGACCAAGGTCATATAATAATACGCCGGAATACATCTCGTCTTTATACAAGTATCCGAATTCAACGCCAGCCTTTTTTAGGAGAAGTGCTATCCTCCTGATCTTCTCATGCTGTATCATGATATCGCCTTTATCAGGCTTGACGAAGAACCTACTTATATCCAATACCCCAGAAAATACTTTACCTACTTTTAATAACCCTCCCAGGGACTCGTCATCGAGTTTATCGAGTCTATCCACAACAGAGTCAATATATGGATTCAACTGGTATAACAGCCCTGTATAGAGTATTGTTTCTCCACCCATTGGTATATCCAAGCCGTCTGTCCATCCAGTCGCATCTTTATCGGATATAGGTAGTGGAGTGCCCCTCTTAGAGATGTTGGTCCTAATCATGTCGATAATGTCTTTCACGGGTAGAGGCATATCTATCTACCTCATTATATAAAGATTATCCGGTCTAGAGAAGATAAATGGAGAAATAAATTGTGGGGATACCCCTAGGGCTAGTCTTCTAATTTACCCCCTTCCTTCATAGTCTTCTTAATCAATAGCCGAGTAATCTTTGTATCGATATATCTAGGTGGCTCCCAGAAATCCGGGTTCTGAGCAATAAACTCCTTCCTCGCCTTCTCCAATGCCTCCAGCGCCTTATCATACTCCTCCATACTCTCAAATAACTGGGCTAGGAGGATAAGGCCCATAATGGAACTAGGATTTACACTCAGTATTCCATCGATTAATGAGCGTGCTTTATCTAGGTTCCCTCTTAGAATATAGTATCTAGCTGTTTTACCAAGCCTGTCCTCAACATTTTCTTTAGATTCAGAGTGAATGATCTTAATCCCCACCATGTTAGACTCTATATCGGATATCCTTGCCTTAACCACGTATTCACCCTCGGGAATCTCCTTAACTATATACTCGGGGTCTATAGCTAGCTCCGCGTATAGTAGCTCGTCTCCAGTGAGCTCGATAACTTCTCCATCGGGGGAGTAGTTTAAAACCACTATCTCCCAATTCAATGGTTGCCAGTCTTCTCCATTCTTTATGAGGAACTGTATGTTCTCGACCCATGGCTTGCCTTTAACTCCTATCTTTATCTTCTTTATATCCATCTTCTCCTTCTCGAGCTTATCGACCTCATTCTTATACTCCTCCTCAGAGATGTCACCTGCCTCATACCTCTCCTTAAGCTCCGATATCTTCTCATCAATCGATTCATTATAATACCTGTTTTCGACAGCGTCAGGGTATGTTATCGTAGCTGTAAACATCAATACATCTCCATTATATACTGTGGTTACTATGTCATCATTTACATTTAGTTGAAACATTACTCCATCCATCTATATCACCAATCTTTCACCCTAAACTGCCTCATGCAGTTTCCTCTATCAGGGGTGTTCAGATGCCCAGCTCCTCTACTATTTAACCCTGTAGGGGTAGTTGAACTACAGTAGACAGTCCCAGTGCGATCCACCATAGCACCAGTTGCATTTATATAAAGATGCCTATGATGTGGATTCCCATGGCACCATCCAGTCGCATACTTATCGTATCTCATTATACAGTTCTCAACCCCGCTGGTAAGCTTTCCTTGCCTATTAAATGTCCTTCCATTGCAGTTATGGTTCCCACCTTCTCCATGATGCCATACGTTTAGTCCATGAGCCAGTTCATGTGCAATAGTATTATCCAGCCTCCCCGGAGGCTCCCCAGCCCCTCTACATATGCTTACATTTACACATACATGTGTCTTATTCCTTGGGGGACCGTTGTTTCCACCGCAGGACATGCCGTATAACCCAGGCATATTCCTATTCCTCAGCCATAGGCCATGCTGCTCGCCGCCTGTATGCCTCTGTCTATTGAAATTTATAACCCTACTACCTGTTCCATTGAATAGATCTGGGTCAAATATCCTGTGTATAATTAAGCCTGAGGTATTTAGATACCCTGTTCCAATATTGTTCTCATCATAGATGAAGACATCCTTCTTCTTAATATCCGTCCTTATATGCCTCTTTCTAGTACCTATTACTAATGGGACAAGTAATAGTGGAACATTTATCGTTCTATATCCACCTACTATAAAGCCCCTATATTCCTCATAGTTCGTGAGTCCATCTCCCTTATATCCATCTCCCACTGGAATATTATCCTCATCCTTATTAGGTGCGGCGCCACCATCATCTTGAGGCGCTGCATCAGCAATATCATTGTTGTTATC
>JALTNJ010000170.1 GCA_027000765.1 Nitrososphaeria archaeon
GGGATAATGATATGCTATGATTGGATGTTCCCAGAAGTTGCCAGGATACTTTCTCTGGAGGGAGCCGATATAATTGCTCATCCAGCTAACCTCGTCTATGGATATGCGTATACAGCTATGAAGGCTAGGGCTATTGAGAACCTAGTTTATGTTGCTACTGTTAACAGGGTTGGTAGGGATAAGAGGGCTGGTATGGACATAACCTTCAAGGGAGGCAGTCAAATAGTTTCGCCTAAAATGGAGGTCTTGTATAAGGCTGGGGAGGATGAAGAAGCGGGTGCAGTCGATATCGACCTAAGTCTAGCTAGGGACAAGAGATATACCAAGCTGAACCACATCTTCAAGGATAGGCGTATAGAGCTGTATAGTAGGCTTTTAAAGCCGTAAAATCATTCCATCTTTAAAATCCTAGACCTCCTATTTTTATTTTGGTACGGTGGTGTGGATGATATGATTCCCAACCTGGTTCTCCAGGTCTCGATAGATGTTGCTTCACTCCTAATAGCATTCCTAATAATTATAATCATAGTATCCTTCCTCTCAGCATCTATTAAGATTGTAAAGGAGTATCAGAGGATAGTAGTCTTTCGACTAGGTAGGGCAATTGGGGTAAAGGGCCCTGGAGTAGTCCTGCTAATCCCCATTATAGACAGACCTGTATTTGTGGATCTGAGGGAGAGGTATCTAGAGATCACTAAACAGACCTGTATTACAAAGGATAATGCCCCAGTAGACATCGACTTCCTAATATACTTCAGGGTATTCGACCCGCTTCAGAGCGTTATAAATGTTCAGAACTTTGAGGGCGCTGCCACTGGAATAGCGACTACGACGCTTAGGGCGGTTATAGGGGACATTAACTTAGATGATGTCTTGGCTAAGCGTGAGGAGATAAATAAGATACTCCGTGGAAAGCTTGATGAGGTTACTGAGAGATGGGGTGTTAAGGTAACCAGCGTCGAGATACGTGAGATAATGCCGCCCAGCGAGGTTCAGGATGCGATGATTAGGCAGATGAGCGCTGAGAGGAATAGACGTGCAATGGTTACTGAGGCCAGTGGACAGAAGGAGTCGGCTATCCTCGTCGCCGAGGGTGAGAAGCAGAGCGCTATCCTAAAGGCGGAGGGTGAGAGGCAGGCGGCTATATTGAAGGCCCAGGGATATGCCCAGGCCCTGGAGATATTGTTTAATGTCGCTAAGAACCTTGATTCAAAGACTATGGCCCTACAGTATATGGAGATGCTGAAGGAGATTGGGCGTGGCGAATCTACCAAGTTCGTACTTCCAATGGAATTCACCAAGTTCATTGAGGACATATCAAAGTTCATTAAAGAAATAACTGGTGGAGAGGAGGAAGAAGGTTAACTGAATATATCCCCCTCTCTAATAATAATTTTTTAATGGGGGTTTGATGAGGAAAACCATCGTAGCTCTATCCATGGGTATAGCTCTAATAATGTTATTTACGTCTATGGCATCTGCCATATATGCCCAGGCTCAGGGTAGGGTCATTATATTTGATATGGAAGCGACTATTGACGCTGGTGTGGAGGACCTCCTCAGTAGGGTGGTCTCATCAGCGCCTATGGATACCAAAGCGATTATAATCATACTGAATACGAATGGGGGGTATCTAAACCCGACTGAGAAGATTGTTGACTTGATCCTGAGGTCTCCGATCAGGGTTATTGTATATATCCCCGTAGGCGGTAGGGCGTTCTCCGCCGGAGCATATATCGCATTATCATCTGATACCCTGGTTATGTCACCGGGGTCTGTAATCGGCTCGGCGGAGCCTAGGAGTATAGGTGGCACTGAGAGCGATCCAAAGGTAGTTAATGCAATGGCCAGCTGGATATCGTCCCTAGCATCCTCCAGGGGTAGAAATGAGACTGCCGCTAGGCTGATGGTCATAGAGAACATGGATTATACTGCTGAGGAGGCTGTTGAAAACAATATCGCGGACTACCTTGTATCATCGTTATCTGAGTTGCTTGAGGCTGAGGGCTTAAACGATTATAGTATCAATATGGTGGGGATGGATATTAGGTCCAGCCTCCTATCAATATTATCAGATCCCTTTGTAGTTGGTCTACTGATAGATATAGCAGCTCTCCTAATACTAATAGAGATTTTCCATCCGACTTTCATTGGTGGAGTCGGGGCAGGAGTAGCCTTTGTACTGGCCTTGCTAGGTTTGGGGCTTGTTGGGACTGATGCGACTGCAGTCGCCCTTCTACTACTGGGTATAGTCTCTATACTCATGGAGATAAAGGTGGGTCATGGTGGACCTGCTGTAATCGGCTCATTCTTGATAGCCTTTGGAACAATATTATTATATAGACAGGAATATTTTATATGGACATTCAACTATACATCCTTCCTAGTAGGTGGATTAACCCTCATAGTAATAATGACTGGCATAATCGGCCTCTATCTCCATAAGATTAGGGAGGTTCTCAAGAGGAAGAAGTCGATACTTGACATAGATGTCTTGATAGGTAGGGAGGGCATTGTCAAATCCCGGATTGAACCGGCTAAGCCAGGAGTCGTCCTAGTTATGTCAGACTATTGGACGGCGGTTGCGGATGAAGTCATTGAGGAGGGTGAGAAAGTAGTTATAGTGGCTGTTGAGGGCTTGAAGCTCCGTGTAAAGAAGGCTAGATAGGGGTCCTTCTACCCCAGTAGTCCAACGCCTCTCTAAGCGCCTTGTTCTTAGCTGCTCTCTCCTCTAGAGTCTCACCATGTATACTCGCGTCAATAGCCTCACGGAACGCTTCTGCACCTTTAAGAGGACCACCTGGATGCCCTAATACTCCTCCACCAGCCTGTATCATGACGTCGACTCCAAACATCTTAATCAATTCGGGTACTAATCCAGGATGTATCCCTCCACTGCTAACTGGGAATATCCTCTTTATTCCATACCATCTCTTCGGGAGAAGCTTGTAGTACCCGCTTCTCCTAGTCACTTTATCACGGCATATACGGATTAATGGTATAACATCTATCTTAGGAGACTCGAGCTTACCGACTACAGTGCCTACATGTATATGATCTACACCCAATAGCCTCGCTATCTCCGCCACGACCTTCATCGACATACCATGTCTCCTATCCCTTGTGAAGGCTGCGTGAAACGCTCTATGTGCATGTACCGCTACCCTCAGATCCTCGAACTCCTCTCTAAGGGACTGTAGCGCCGACCACCCCGTTGTGAGGATATCTATCATCACGAATTCCCCGCCGAGGTCGCTTACCAGCTTAGCTCTCTCAAGCATCTCCTTATATGGTGCCGTTATATTTATTAGATATCCCTTTCTCTCACCCGTCTCCTTCTCAATCTTATCCCTGAGTCTGAACATGGCTTTAGCCCTTTCCTCAAACTTGTTGAAGCTCTGGCTAGTAAGGTTTTCATCATCCTTGACGAGGTCGATGCCGCCTCTCCATATCCCCGAAGCTGCTTCTACATATTCACTGGTATACATCCCCACCTTAGGCTTTGGAACAGTGGCTAGTATAGGCCTGTCATAAACCTTCATAATATCCCTAACCCCATCAAGGCCATATTGGGGCCCGGGGAAGCTCTCGACAATCTCCCTAGGCCAGTATACATCTTCTAGCCTAAGCTTCTTAATAGCCTTCATCCCAAAGATATTCCCAGCTATACTGCTCAGTATCTGACTCATATTCCCCTCTTCAAAAAGCTCG
>JALTNJ010000171.1 GCA_027000765.1 Nitrososphaeria archaeon
GTTATATATTCCTTGTTCATAACCTCGTTAATTATGTTTAGCACTAGGCCTATGCATATCTGAACCAGTCCAAATATTATTGCCACTACGCTTATCGCAATCGGATCCTCAAGTGGATTGAGCCATATCGGGTCCATAAAGTGGAGTAGGAAACTCTCTCCATATAAGAATCCGAATATTATGGAGAATATGCTGGCGGTAGATAATATGCCCCCTAGTTTATTGAGAGCAGTGTATGATATTCCTAGGAAAGGCTTCTTTATCCTAGAGAATATCTGGCCGAGTATGAATAACACTATTCCCTGACCCACGTCGCCGAACATCATTCCATACATTATTGAGAAGAGTACTGTGAAGAATACTGTTGGATCAAGCTCATAATAACTTGGTGTACCTCTCATCCTAACTATCAGCTGGAACTTATCTACAATCGGGGGATGCTTTAAGTGGGTAGGCGGCTTTACATCACTCTCTGGATCAGGGTCCTCAGCCTCCAAATGCATAAGGCCTCCAGTTACCTCACTAATCTTCGATTCAAGCTCACTAATTTTATCCTTGGGAACCCATCCGTAGAATACGGAGAAGTTCCTCGTCCTCAATGTCATAGAACGCACTCTATACATGAACCGCACATATCTAAGCTTGGGGGATAACTCGTCTATAAAGCCTGATAACTCCTTCTTCAATGCCTCAAGCTCCTCGAAAAGCTTGTTTTTCTCCTCAAGCAGGGATACATATGCCTTCTCAGGATCGGGGTCAATGTCCTCTGGAAGGAGTATCTCCTCCATATTAAGCATTGTTAGTATATTTGTAATCGCCTCCTTATCCTTCTGAGAAGCGGCTATCATGACAAACTTATCCTTAGGCCGCCCCTCCAATATGGTCAGGACAACGTTAAATGGCTTCAAAGCCTCCTTCAGCCGATCAATATTGATCTCGGGTATGAAGCCAACCTTAACAAATATATGGGTATACTCGCCGGGGGTGTCTAAGGGAATACCATGCCTCCTAAAAACCTCTATCTTCACAAGAAGATCATCTATCTCGGATATCCTACGTCTAATACTGTCTAAGGTACTGGAATATTTGGAGAAACGCTCTTCATACTCAGGCAAGACGGATTTTAAGTCGTCTACAGATACCTTCTCAACCCGTCTTTCGATCATTGGAATCTGGAAAGCCCTCTTCAGACGCTCTCCAAAAGAAAGTTTCTCCTCAACAGTAGGCAGGATATCCTCTATAGTCTCATAGGCCAAACGAGCCCTCTCAACAATACGTATAAATGCGGAATATGTGTCTAACGCCACATCCCCCCTTAGTGTCTGTGGCTTTTCAGAAAACAACTCTACAAAACCCAGTTTCCCCAGCGCCTCAGCAACCTCCTCCTCCTTATTCTGAGGGACAGCTACATAGAACCTCTTCATCCTCGAAGGCCTTAGCATTAACTACGACACCCCCTAGTTTAACAAAATAATTATTAGGCAATAATTTAAAACCTGTAATATAAATCACATATAAGGAAACTAATTTACAGGTGTTTATTTGACAAATAAAACAGCATTAGTTATAGAAATTTATATATTTCGGGAAATAATATCTAAGTCATATTAATAACGGAGTATAATGATTATATCTACATCAATATCAATTATTGATATGCAGTAATGATGAGGTGACCAGTAAGTAATGAATAAGGAGGATATCGGGATAATCATGGTGATTGCGACACTGGTTATTCCACTAGCCTATGTAGCATACTTATGTACAGCTGGACAGCTCGCCTTCGGATCCTATGAGGTCGTTAGTGAACTAGGTAAGAACCCAATTATTTTCCTAGTCGACGTCATATTGTTCCTCCTCGGAACAACTCTGATAATAACAAGCATCGAAGAAGATAAAGCCGCCAAGTTTATAGGATATCTATATATAATCCCGGTTTTCAACGTGGTTGTAGCAGCCGTTTACTCCATTGGTGCAGCAGGCTTCCCAAGCGGCTTAGGTGTATTTATAGATGCAATGTTCATATCAATGTATAACTTCATCGTACTACTAAGCCTATTCCTAATCGATTTAAGAAGCAAGGGGATAGGCATGGAGGTGTTTAAGAAGGAGAGAGGCACATTGATTCTCATAGCTGAATTCCTAGTGTACCTTGTCCTAAGAATCCAGATGGGACCATCATTTCCACTTATGGCGTTCTTCATGGCGCTTGCCATCGCAACATCATTTATATTCTATAGCAACTTCAATAACAACAATAAGTGAATAGAAAATTATCCTCTATTCCTTGAAATACCTAGGGTTAGGATAATAATAAAAAGATTAGAGATTAGAAGATTACCTTTATCTCAGACTCTTCCCAGCCGAGCTCCTTCCCGATTGCTATGGCCGTTAGATTCCTAAACTCATATTCAATGCTATAGAGATACCAAACTACATATCCTAGTCCGAGGGCATTTCTTATCCCTACCTTATCGATATATCCCTTGAATAGCCTTGACAACTCATACTCTAGATTATCAATAGATCGTTCCTCAAGTGGCTGGGCTATTGAGGAGGTTAGCCAACGATAGTTAGACGTGTTTAAAACCTCTATAATCGCCTCCTCCCTAGCCTTAATGAGATTGCTAATCTCCATATCCTTGAATCGATACAATGGCTTTACAACAGACTCCTCCATAATCCTCTGCGGAACATCCAGCAGCTTATAGGATATCAGGTAATAGATGTTTCTAAAATCGATCTCCGTCCCTATAACCGACTTTAGAGTAGACTCGTCCGGGACCTTCTTCATCGACTTATACAGGTTTTTATAGTATATCGAGTCTAGAAAAGCTTCTAGGGGTATTGTAGAATCTATCTCTCTAGCAATCGATAGCCGGTTAACAACTCCTCTATACTTGGTGAAACCCAGTAGATTGAGGGCGTCGTCCAATGCCTCTGCCTCCATCATAGCCTGATAGTTTATGACGGAGTAGGTTCTGGGGAGTGGAATTAGATCATCCTGCGTAATTTCGAGGCCGTGGAACTTGGCGCGGACAATTTTCTTTATATTCTCTACCTCGACCCTCCTTGTAAATGAGTCTAGGAATTTCTTGATTCCACCACTCGCAATCTTAATTACATATAGTAGTCTCGAGACGTAAACCTCGGAGAATATCCGGTTGAGATCCTTTGCAGTAGCTTTTTCACTAGTTAATAACCCTACTTTCTCAGCATAGTCCCCCTTCATAACACCCTCTACAAAAGCCTCGAAAGAGGGGGCTCTCAAGAGAGTCATTAAATCCTCTCTCTTTAAGAGATGTGTACTCAATCCATGTGTCCTAGTAACTACATATATATAATTGGCCGACTTCAACACCATATTATTCTCCACCACCACGCTGGACAATAATATATCTTGTCCTGACGAACTCCTCCAACGCCTCTTCAAGGAGCCTCTCCTCAACATACCTGATTAAGGCCTCATACTCTGGGATAACGATCTTTTCAAGCGAATTTACCTTTCTAGATGTGCTCATAAGCTCATTTGCCAATAACTCGATGTTATTCTCAATCTCAACAGCCTTAAGCATCTTTACAAAGGCCTCATACAGCTTCTTAGCCGCACCTTGGACAAGAGGGTCGTAAATAGAGTCGAGGT
>JALTNJ010000172.1 GCA_027000765.1 Nitrososphaeria archaeon
ATATTTGTAGAAGAGATTTGGCGCCGCCATCCTACATCACCACATAGCGTTTCAATACATTCTCAAGACGTTTAGTAACCCGGTCTATAGCGCTCTCAGTCCATAAAGTAAGCCTACCTGGAACACCTCCAGGCGCCAGATGAATAACACTAACATCCTCAGCCGATATAACATCTACACCAATTATGTTCCTACCAGCTTTGACAATCCCCTCATCCTCGGCATAGACTATCAAGGGGCCCACACGCACCTTCCTCCTACGCCCCCTCCAAGAAGCCTTACCACCAACGATCTTCACATTCTCCTTAACTCGATTAATATCGTCAGTAAAACCAAGTTTATCCAATACCTCCATTAATTCAGAAGTCTTATTCAGACTCTGAACATCATCACTTACAATCACAGGGAAACTGGGGACACGGTCAATTACATGCCCACGTCTCTCAACAAGCTCCTTAACACCTGTTGCAGCAACTGCTGATGCAACAGCCAACCTAAGTTCCTTACGATTAATCCTCTTGTAAATCCTCTTCTCAGGCGTAGTTACATGCGGCCTCCTACCACCACGGGCCATCGTCACAATAGCACCAGTACCTCTTAGAGGCCCATGTTTAATTCTGGGAATCCTGGCGAGACCTAGTCCGACGCCGAAGAACTCAGCGCTTTTATCCCTACCAGCCCTTGGATATCTACCTTTAGGCTGTATTCTATGCGACTGCTGATGTATAAAGACCTTAAATATAACATCCTCCCTAACCGGGAACCTAAATATAACTGGTTTTTCGACCTCCTTCTCAACGACGCCAGTCAAGTCATATACATAGATTTTATCAGTCATCACATCCACCTCATAAGTTTATATATGTTATCTCCACAGGCTGTGTAAACTCCTCTCTAACAGGTCTCACTGTAAACCTCATCTTAATCAGCCGTTTCGCAGGCCCTGGAACGGATCCCTTCAAGAAGAGGAACTGGTTTCTCAACATTCCATAGCGCCTAAATGACAGAGGATGATCAAAGTCCTCTGGCTTCTTGATATCCAGTATCTTCACATGATAAATTGTTCTCCTGTGGAACCCGGTTTGACCGGCTAGTGGAACAGTGTATCTAGTCGCAGTTGGTTTCCATGGTCCTAAGGCTCCTGGCTTACGCCTAGATTTACGGGCCTTATGGGATAGAAGTTTTATACCCCATCTCTTTACGGGTCCCTGGAAGCCCTTACCCTTGGTCACCGCTATGACATCGATAACGTCACCGGGTTTAAATACCTCATCAACAGGGATTTCACCGCCTAAACGCTCCTTTGCATAGTTAAATTTCTCTTCTATTGAAGATGAACCTCCTAACTGTAGCTCAAATACTTCAGGCGTCTTCTTATGTATGCCCGCTAGGACAGGCTGGGTAGATACTAGTAGACGTAGTACCTTAATCTTATCTAGATTGGCCTCAATCTCCTCCAGATTCTTCTTACCTGTAGCTGAGGAGAAGGTCACGATCCTCCTCTTTACAAAAGCCGGGACCTCTTCTGCATATGCCGTCTTGAAATTGACAAGTCTATTATTAACTGTATCCACGGTATAACTCGTTAAACCTATTACCCTAAGAGGAGGAGTCTCTACAATAGTTACTGCTGAGAAAACCTCCTGACCAGCATACGGACTATATTGATAATTATCGATATAAAATACATGGGTCATACCAGCTTTATAACCCGCAAACCCCAATGGCTTAACCCCTTCTACATCTAATTTAGGCCAGTATTTTATAACGGGATTTAGAGAACGGGCTCTTTTTCTCGGGCTAAAAGCCAGTGACCCTCTCTTTGGAGCATGTTTCTTCCTCGCACCCATTCCATTCCACCTTACTATCTACAACACCATATACACGCTGTATTTATATTTTTTACATCGCTACGTTATATATCACATTACATATATTCCAAATCCACTCATCAACCTATAAGAACAAGCATATTTATAACCTTTATCTAAATAAAGGAGTTAGGAATAGTGATTTCAAAATGATTCTATTTCTAAACTGTCTACATGTTTTCAATAAATCTAAGAATCGATAAAGCTATTAGCACGGCTTCTTCCATGCGAATCGTGGAGACCCCTTGATCAGGTGCTAAGTTGATATAATAACTACATACATCTTCAGGAGTCATATCATAATACTCAAGTATCCTGTCCAATCCATACTCGAAAGACCCAAATAAGATAAGTACCTTATCCGCCTTACTAAGGTCATGCCTAAGAGACTCATATTTCTCTGTAACTAGATCACCCTTTCTAGATGTACCTATAACTAGACCACCGAATCTCCCTAGAAACTCAGGTAGCCTATTTTTAACTCTAATAACTTTGTATCCAGGATATATTCCGCGTTCATCCAACTCGTCATCTTCAAGTACACGGCCCCAGATATATTTGCCCTTAACTTTCTCTAGCTCCACTGGCACAATACTACCGACATTTACCTCTCCCCTCACCACTAAGTATTTATCCAAGCCTACATCAACTATGTATTTACCAAAGTATTTGCCTTTAACAAGTCCAAGTCTGACGTCGGGAAGCTGTAGATTCTTAACAGCCACCCATTCCTTATGAAGAGGGGTTTTTAGAGGCGGGAGTATACCAGCATAGGAAAGATCTCTATCTAGAGGGAAGATATCTTTACGAAGATATGGAGGGGTGTTTATGTATCGAAGTAGCTTAATAAGTTGCCTAAGAACCTCTGGATCGGTTGTAATCGGATCCCGATAAATGTATATGGTTTTAACTCTAAATATCGCGGCTGCTCTGGCGACTAGGGCAGCTGCAGTCGTCCTCTGTATTATTGAAGTTAGATTTGCTGTGAATGATGAAGGTATACCAATTGACCATTCTCCCGGCATCAACTATCTCCTCTTTATCTAAACAATTTAGCATTTACGAAATTAAGTTATTAAAGGTGTATTTAGGCGACCTCAGTATCCTAGCCTTTACTCCTTTCTATCGCTTCTCTAACTATTTCCACTCCTTTACTTGACCCGATAATATCCGCACCAGCATTGATAAGAGAAATAAACTGGTCAAGCGTCCTTATGCCGCCTGATGCTTTAATACGTATCTCTGGTGAAAGTATTTTTCTAATGAACCGGACATCATCAGGCGTGGTTCCCCTTGGGCCGAAGCCAGTGGAGGTCTTGAAGTAATGTGGTTTGGCTAGGTTAATTGCCTCAACAGCTTTTCTAGTTAATTCATCTGAGAGAATCGTTACTTCAACTATGTATTTAACGATGATATCAGGATACTCACTCTTCATAAAGGTAGAGATGTTCCTCGCCTCTTCACGAAAATATTCTATGTTTCCCATTTTAAGTGCTGCCGTGTTAAGTACTATATCAATCTCGTCTACACCCTCGTCTACACAGAAGCCGATCTCGTCTATTTTTGTCTCCAGTGAAGTTTGGCCAAATGGAAAAGCTATAACCGAGACAACTTTAATACCCGTTTTATTTATCAGATTCTTTACTATCCTAACATTATATGGTGAAACTACTAGGGACCTCACTCTATATTTTATCCCCTCTCTTACAAAATTCTCAAGGGTTGTCATGTCAACGTCAATTTTTAAAAA
>JALTNJ010000173.1 GCA_027000765.1 Nitrososphaeria archaeon
GAATACCCAGATCGGGATGTATATCAGGAGTATCTGTTTAACATCTATACTAATGTCTAACTCACTTATCTTTTCACAGCTTCTCCTAACTACACTTACGACTCTCCTCCTAGCTTCTTCAACAGCCCTCTTCCTAGCTTCCTCAGGAGGGATATCCACATCAACAGTGATGGTGTTTATCTGCTTATACTTTTCTCTATCAAAGTAAATCCTCATCTCAGACGGTATCCTAATGTTCCTCAACACTTCATTTACAAAGACTTCCCTACTTACCTCAAGTTCTCCAAATTCTTCTCTCGATGTAGCTGGCATAGCATATGAAACGACTCTCTCCACATGCCCAGAAGTCTCCCTATATCTTCTCCTCATATATCTATACGCTGGTTTCAACCCTTCTAATAGTGATATCCCTTTAATCCCATAGAACTCTGCGTCTCTTGAAAGCCCGCTATAATCTGCCTTCCCCTCCATGATCACAACCCAATATGGTAGTAGCATTAGAATAGAGCTAGTTATATCCGCCTTGAAATATGTCTCCTCAGGGACTCCAAGCCTCTTCTTAATCCATAGTAATAAGGTGTCTAGTGCAATGCTTTGGCTGAGGTTAACAGGGGTCATGTATACATGGCTTATAACATCATCTATATTGATATACTCCTCACTACATTTCGCACATCTATATAGATATTCACCGGATTTTACAAGCCTCTCTCCACATGTAGGGCACAATAGTTTATCCACGTATGCTACACCCCTCTAATCATAGACCTCTTCGTGCGCTGTGGCTCTCCACATTAAATATCCACCTACCAAGGCTGAGATTATCCATGCCACGTAATATGCTGGACTAGTTAATTGTGTGGAGAGAAACGTCCCGATCCCAATGGATGTATATGCCAACGCCCCGTATAACACTCGTTTAAGGGGTTTTAGAGGCATCTCCATCCTAATAACCATGTTCTTAACTGCATCAGCAACGCCCTTGTACCTCCGTCCCCTATATAGATAGTTGAATTCGATTATGGGATAGAATATAAGGTCAATTTCCTCCACCTTGATACGTGGCCTCAACTCAAATACTTCAGTCATCTTTCCAGTGGCCCATCTATAGAGGCTATCCTCAACCTCATCATCGATCTTCTCTCTAGCCTCCTCAATCATAAGATCAGGCGCTAATAGCCTCCATCCCTCCCCTATAAATTCCTCAGGCTCAGTATACTCCTTAGTCTTTAGGGCATTGTCTAGGATCTCGTCCAACGCATATATCTCTACATCGATTTTACCTGAGACCGATACATGCTCCTCAACCTTCTTGAATCCCTCCATAGGTATGTATACAACATATGTCTCGACATAAGTCTTCTTACCAACCTTCCTAGTGCGTGTCCTCGTCTCCCTCTTATAACCTCTGTAATAACAATCTCCCTTTACATATCCCCGCCAAATAGGCAGTACATAAGGCCGTATATTGTAGATGGAGGCTTTACTGCCAACCTCCTTCAATAGAAACTCCCTGATCGTATTCCTCAGTTTTGAAACGCTTACTGACTTCGGTGTTTTTATAAGCGGGAGATACCCTGGATTAATGTTTATGTTTATCTCTCCACAGTATCTACATTTAAAGCCTATAACCTCATATGTACCCTCGGCTTCAGCGCCACAATATTTACATTTAGGTTGTTCACTAAGAGCTATATTACTTAAATCCCCTGTCTTCATTCCTTACTAAAGAGTAAAATAGCCTAGGGCTATAAAATATAATTTGTAGCTAGTATTCGTGTGATGGGGATAATGATATGAGTGAGGAGAGTGGGAAGAAGGAACTGGGTCTTTTGGAGAAGATAATGTTGTTTGTCCCAGGTTTCAAGGGGTATAAGGAGAAGGAGCTTAGGAGGGAGATGGATAGGCTTGTTAGGGAGGCTGTGGTTCGAAACCTGGATGAGGCTGAGCAAGTATTTAGAAGTGCATTAACGACTTTATCAGGCCCGGTTCCAGAGGATGTGATGACGCTTATAGACATAATTATCTATAGGATTCAGAGGCTTAAGGACTCTATTAGAGTCGCTGACTCCGGATACTCTGGTTTTTTCGACTTGGTGAAGGTTAGGGAGGAGCTTCTGGATAAGGTCTTGTCTAAGGACGCGAAGCTTCTGGAGGTCTCTAAAAAAGTCTCTAAGGATATTAAGGATCTGTCTAACAAGGGCTTTATAGGTATAGATACTAGAAATAGGCTGTTGATGATTATAGAGGCGTTGAAGGTCTTGGAGGAGGAGTTTAGGGAGAGGATAAAGATTCTATCTGGCTTGGAGGATTAAAGCATCTACTATCTTGGTATTTAGATAACAATTATGAGCATGAATCATATTTATTTAATTATGTGGGTGTAAGGATATGCCTATGGTTATTGAGTGGAAGGATCCTGGTGAAAACGAGATCGTATATAAATATCCTATTGAGGAGATCGAGTGGGGCAGCCAACTCGTAGTGCATGAGTATGAGGCTGCGGTGTTTTTTAGAGATGGTAAGGCATATGACGTATTTACAGCTGGTCGTCACACCATAACTACTTTAAACCTCCCGCTTCTAACTAGGATACTATCTAGAATAGCTGGTTTCGACGAGGTTCCATTTAAGGCAACCATTATATTCGTGTCATTAAGGCAGTTTCAGGGTAAGTTTGGGGCTAAGGCACAGACAATTGAGTATGCACCTCTATATGTAAGGGGGGAATATTGGTTCAAGATACATGATCCATCGTTATTCGTGAATAAGGTGGTGGGGGGTAGCAACGCATATACCACGGATCAGGTGAATGAATATCTACGTGCATATTTCAATGAGAAGATGATCACAGAGCTTAGTAAGTATTCCCTTGCCACTGTATTTACACGCCTAAGAGAAGTGAGTTTCAACACTAAAAACATTTTATATGAGGCTTTTAGGGCATTGGGTATAGAGCTGGTGGATATAAAGATCGAGAGTGTGGATACCGATCCTGAGTGGAGGGATAGGATATTCTATCTCAAGGCGGGTGGTGTAGGCGCCGGGGAATTACTTAGGATGGAGACGATGCAGAGGGCCGCTGAGTCCCTAGGTAAATCGGAGGGCGCTGGATTAGGAGCCGGCTTTGTATTAATGCAGGGATTGACCCAGCCATATGCTCCTATGACGCCACAGACTCCCCAGGTACTATGTCCTAAATGTGGGTCGGCAAATCCTGCGAATGCCAACTTCTGCTCTTATTGCGGATTCAATTTAAGAGAGTATAGAGCAGGCTTATCACCTACTCAGGCTACGGAGACGATTAGATGCCCCAATTGTAACGCTAATATCCCGAAGAAGTCTAAGTTCTGTCCGAACTGTGGCTACAACCTATCTCAAGGAGGAAGTGGATAGGGGACTAGACTCCCTATTTAACTAATCCATTTACTTAGCCACTTTAATATTGCTCCCTCAGGTAATGCGCCTACAAACCTATCAACAGGTTTACCCTTGATAAAGAGCGCTACTGTCGGGATCCCCATAACACCATATCTAGATGCCGTAACCGGATTTTCATCTACATTCAGCTTAGCAAGAAGCACTTTCCCCCCGAGTGAATGTACAACACGTTCTA
>JALTNJ010000174.1 GCA_027000765.1 Nitrososphaeria archaeon
CATCCTCATCCATGGTGGAGCTGGTAGAGTCAAGAGAGAACTATGGCCCTCTAGGATCGAGGGTCTAAAGGAAGCTGTCTTAAGAGGATACGATGTCCTGTTATCTAAGGATGATAGTGTGGAGGCCGTTGTTGAAGCGGTTGCGGCGATGGAGGACTCTGGCCTCTTCAACGCTGGTAGGGGCTCTACAATTAGTTTCAAAGGGACAGTCGAGATGGATGCAGCTGTAATGGACTGGAGAAGTCGATTTGGGGCAGTTGGTGGAGTCCCGAATATCAGGAACCCTATTAAACTAGCGAGGTACGTGATGGAGGAGACTCCCCATAGGCTTATCGTTGGTATGGAGGCTAGGAACCTTGCATATAGACTTGGTTTCAAGGAATACTCTATTGAGGAGTTAACTGGCCTTAGGAGGGTTGAGGAGTATCTAACACGTGTAAAGGACAAGCCTACCTCCTTCTATGGAAAACTATTTGAATCTGGTAAGAAGATATTCACAGACACGGTTGGAGCAGTTGCTGTCGATTCCCAGGGAAGGGTTGCTGCTGCTGTATCTACAGGAGGCCTCTTGTTTAAGTATGGGGGGAGGGTAGGTGATAGCGCGATACTAGGCGCGGGCATCATGGCTAATGCAATATGCGCTGCGGTCGCCACTGGTATAGGCGAGTATATCATGGATTCACTATTGTCTTATCGAGTTGTCGAGTATAGACGTTATATGTCTCTTGAGGCTGCATGTAGGAAGGCGATGGGATTTCTAACTAGATATAGGGGGAAGGATACTGCTGGTGTGATATGTGTAGATCGATTTGGGAACTTGGGCTGGATGCACAACACTGAGATGATGGGTAGGGCATATATGGCTGATGGCATGGAGTCCCCAGATGTGGGTATGGTTGGAGAGGGGTTTATAAAGGTCTAGAATGGTCTGTGGGATAAACTATTAATAGATGACTTGGGATAAGTATAGAGTTTAGAGGATTGGGTTGGTGATTGGTTTTGGATCTAGGTCCGGGTGAGATACTATTTCTTCTTGTATTGATACTGGTGTTATTTGGCCCGGACAAACTCCCTGAATTGGCTAGGAAGATTGGGAGATATTATAGGCAGCTTAATGAATATAAAAGGTATTTGGATGAAGAGATCCGTAAGGGCTTTTTAGAAGGTGGGGAGGCGAAGGATAAGAAGGGTAAGAGGAGAGGTTCTACCAGTAGTGGTAAGGAGATCGATGAGGATCTAGCTGCTATAGCCATGACACTCGGTATCGACCCAAAGGGTAAGGATAAGGAGGAGTTGGTTAAGGAGATTAAGGAGGCTATTGCCAAGGAAGAGTCTGTTGAGGAGTCTAGGGAGGATGGGGATGTAGATAATGAGTGAGGAGGAGCTTCAGGATAAAGAGATGAGTTTCTGGGAGCATCTAGCCGAGTTATCTATCCGGCTTAGACGTATAATTATAGTTGTTTTTGTACTGACCTTCATCTTCATGATGATTCCATCAACCCTAGATATCAGTAGTTTCCAGCCGTTGTTATCTGGTAACTGGATGGAGTATAGGCCTCTTGTAGCCGGTATTCTTGATCAAGTTAGATCTGACCTATTACCTACCAATGCGACTAGACTCATATCCCTCCAGTTTGGTAATCCAATTACTATCTATATAGAGGCGAGTATCCTCCTCGCAATAATAGTATCTCTTCCATACATAGCCTATGAAATATACATGTTCATAGCCCCTGGACTATATCCCCATGAGAAGAAGTTTATCAAGACCTTTGTATTCTCATTCAGCTTCCTATTTGTATTAGGCGTTGTATACGGATATTATCTTATTATGCCACTGACTTTCCAGATACTCATATATTTTGCGGTTATACTGGGGTCTGAACAGCTATTTGACATCGCGGATTTCTACCACCTGACTTTCCTAGGCCTTGCGTTAACAGGCTTCTTCTTCACGATCCCGGTTTTCCTAGTATTGGCCATGAAGTTCGGGGTTATATCTCCTGAAACCCTGATAAAGAACAAGAGATACATCTATGTAGGGCTCTTCGTATTGACAGCTATCGTGACACCTGATCCAACACCAGTCTCAATGATACTACTCTCTCTTCCATTTATAGTCTTCTATGAAGTATCTCTTGTGATAGGGAAGAGGGTGGCTCCTAAAGACTAGCTATTTCTTCTTCTTTCTCTTCTTCTCAGGTTTCTTCTCCTCAACGACTTCAGTTTCCTCCTTCCTCATGAGGTTCTTAGAGAATATGTTTGAGACCAGTGCTATTATTAGGAATCCAATGCTCGTGTAGAACATTATACTCATATCTATATTCAGCTTCTTAACCTCAAGCTTCTCCGTGTATACCTCATTCTCAACGACATCGTTAAAATATAGGTATGACGATATCTGAGATTTTCCATTGGACTTCTTCCAGACAAGAATCTTTAGATTCAGAGGCTCTCCAGTATAAGTTACATTTGCGCTCCAGTAGATACTGGAGTTTTCATATATCTTCCCATAGTAGTCCTGTACTATGATCGAGAGAGTGTCTTCACTACTACGCCATAAGGAATAGTATATCCTTGTATTCAGCCTAGTATCATATGGCCATGTAGCCGTGGCATTCCTATAATAAACCTGCTCTCCACCCAGGTATATCCTTAATTCGTTTGATATAACCTGACCTATGCCTAGGATTGAGCCGGGTTTCAGAGACTCATAATACTCAATTTTAAATCCTATCTCAGGAACTTGGACTATGAAGGCCCCTATAACCTTGTCTCCACCCTCACTTGATAAGGTTATCTCAATATTACTTTGCCATGAGCCTAACACTGCATCTGGATACAGGAATTCAATCTCAGAATAGCCTTCTGTATTCCCACTTCTAATATCGACTGGGTCCTCCGACTCCCATACACCAACTTTATTCGAGACTACGAACCCAGTATCATCCTGACCATATATAGCTGGAAGGGTTAGAAGTATTAAGACGATTATTATCGAGGCCGTTACAACCCTCCCGATCCTTCTATCCACCATTTAATATGCACCGCCATATAGCATGGTCATTTAAAAGACTATATTATAATTGTATGGTGACCTGTTTAAAAAATAAATAATATATCTGGATAGGGAGGAGTATCCACATAGGTGGGTGGACACCCGGGATCAAGGCATCATCTCCCTAGGTGTCCAGCCATACCCTAAAAAATATTATTGATTCCATAATATAGAAAAATTTTCCGCTACTCCTCTTCTCCCCTGCCTCTCATAAACCCTCTTATTAGTAGGGGTACTCCCACGGTGGATAGGCCTAGGCCTAAGACAGTATGTGGGGGAGTCTTCAATAGATATGCTATTCCTAATCCAAGGAGGATGTGTGCTGCTCCAGCTAGGATAAATGCAAGTCTATAACGGAGTCCAACTGGATATGTGGTGTATAGAACACGTCCTATTGAGGCATCGACTATACCGAGATACTCCCTTCTCTTACCTCTCATCCTAATCTCATATTTGAATACCCAGATCGGGATGTATATCAGGAGTACCTGTTTAACATCTATACTAATGTCTAACTCACTTATCTTTTCACAGCTTCTCCTAACTACA
>JALTNJ010000175.1 GCA_027000765.1 Nitrososphaeria archaeon
CCTTAAGCCCATGGCCAGTGGCTATTAAGACAATATTACCGTCGAATGCATCTGGATCCTTTAAAAGAGCTGCTAATGGAGAAGCTGAGGCAGGCTCCACAAGAGTACCCTCCTCCCTAGCCAACCTCATCTGTGCAGATACGATCTCCTCATCACTTACTATAGAGAAGAATCCATTGGACTCCTCAACCGCCCGCCAGGCCTTAGGCCAGTTCACGGGATTACCAATCCTTATAGCCGAGGCTATTGTCCAAGGATCTTCCAACGGCTTAAAGGACCGTTTCTCTATATATGCCTTTGCCAAGGGAGAAGCGCCCTCTGCCTGTACGCCGACCATTATAGGTAGATGGTTTATGACACCCATTTCATATAGTTCTTTAAACCCCTTCCAAATAGCGGATATATTACCGGCGTTACCCACAGGCACAACTACATAGTCAGGTACCTCTCCCAATTGCTCAAATATCTCATATGCAATTGTCTTCTGCCCCTCGAGGCGATATGGATTTATACTATTTAGGAGATAAACCTTGTTCTTGGCAACATAATCCAACACCTTCCTCAGGGCATCGTCGAATACCCCCTCTACCTCAACAATAGTAGCTCCATGTGCAATTGCTTGTGAAAGCTTCCCCCTCGCAATCTTCCCCCTGGGTATAAAGACGATTGGTTCTAGCCCTGCTCTAGCGGCATATGCAGCCATAGAAGCGCTTGTATTACCCGTGGATGCACACGCAACCCTTTTATATTTAAACTCCCTCGCCTTCGTAACACCAACAGTCATACCTCTATCCTTAAAGGAGCCAGTTGGATTATCACCCTCCACCTTAAGGAAGACTCTGAAGCCTGATTTTCCTATAGACTCCTCAACCCTATCCAGGTTTAGAAGCCTCGTCCCTCCTTCACCCATTGACACGATCATGTTATAGTCATCTACTGGTAGGAGCTCCCTATAACGCCATACATTGAAATCACGGGCCCTCCAAGAAGATAATACATCTTTATCCGGTAACCTAACACGTATCTCCAGAAGACCATTACATCTCCCACATCTATAGATTGGGCTAGGCTCATACTCCATTCCACATTCGATACACTTAATTAAATGACCTACTTCTCCACCCAAACTCTAACACCCTCCCCAACGCCCGATTCAACTATATTATAATCCAAGTTATTGTCAAGAAGCATATCACGCAGCTGTTTATGAACATGATCCACATCCTGAACCATGGTTAAAACAGCTATAGAAGGCCCTGCTCCAGAGATGAAACACCCTATTGCCGGTGACTTCTCCACAACCTTCACAATAGTTTCATAACCTTCTATAAGCTGCTTTCTATATGGGGTTGCAACTACATCCCTCAAACCACGTCGTATGAGATTTATATCACCTTCTAAAAAGCCTTTCACCAAGGTAGTCGCATGCTCAATCCCAAAGACATAGTCTTCTAATGGATAACATTCTTTCAATAAAGACCTTGCATATCTAGTCTTATCCTTAACAACCCTTTTTTTACTAGGTATTAGAAGAAGGATCCTAATCCAATTTGGTGGATCGATCCTAATAGGGTCATAATATTTAGATGCTATCGTAAACCCTCCCAATACACTTGCAGTCAGGTTATCCATATGTGGAGACCCAGTTACATACGCCTCTCCAAACGAGGCGAGTTCAAGAACACTCCTCACATCTATGGGATACTGGCCACCTGCATATAATAATGCGGCTGCAAATGCAACTGATGAAGCCCCACTACTCCCAAGGCCTAGGGATGTAGGCACACCCTTCACCAAGCGGATACCTAGTGAGAGAGAATTATGGGTCTTTTTCCTATAACCATCAAGTATCGCTCCAATCAGGTTATTCCCAATTTCATGGGGCACCTCATCACCATACTTACCCTCTACAATAAAGTAGTCACTCCCTAACTCTATCTCCACCCTATCTTTAAAGGCGTCTAATGCAATTCCAAACACATCGAATCCAGGTCCTACATTAGCAGAGGAGCCACATGCCTCGGCAATAACCTTCATATCAACACCGCAAAACACCAGGTATATAAATTATTAGTGGTAGATGAATTTGATAACTTTTTATCATAAACTATAATTAATTTGATGGAGGGGATTGAGATGAAGGTCGCTGTTACAAGAGAAAGTGCATTGGTAATTGTGGATGTTCAGAAAGACTTTCTACCAGGCGGGGCTCTACCTGTTCCCGAGGGAGACAAGGTTGTCGAGCCTTTGAACAAGTACATCGAACTGTTTAAGGAGAAGAGCCTACCGATATTCGCTACGAGAGACTGGCATCCACAGAATCATATTAGCTTTAAAGAATATGGGGGCCTATGGCCACCCCACTGCATTATGAATACTGAGGGAGCCGAATTCGCAGATGACTTAAGGCTTCCAGAGGATACAGTGATAATTAATAAGGCTTATAAAGTGGATAGAGACGCATATTCCGGGTTCCAAGAGACAGAGCTTGATTTAGAGCTGAGGAGGAGAGGAGTTAAACGATTATTTATTGGAGGCCTCGCCACAGACTACTGTGTAAAGGCAACTGTATTAGACGCCTTAAACCTAGGGTATCAAGTCTTCCTACTCTTGGATGGCATTAGGGGAGTAGATGTAAATCCTGGGGATAGTGAAGAAGCTGTTAGGGAGATGCTTAGAAACGGTGCAATAGGCATAGTATATGAAGATATCATAGAGGAGATTTAGGGAGATGCCGAGGAGGAGATTCAGACCTAAGATGGTTGAAAGGCTTGATCTAGGCGAGTTAGTAACGTTTGTACCCAATAAAAACATACCAGTATACAACTGGTTTTACTTTAAAGAGGGATTCTCGCGGGATTTTGTCCATATGATGATGGATAAATTTAAGTTAGGTGAGGAGCATTGGGTGCTAGATCCGTTTCTAGGGACGGGAACTACCCTACTTGGATGTAAGGAGAGGGGGATCAATGGAATAGGCATCGAGGTGAATCCACTATTCCTTTTTATCGCGAATGCTAAGATAACTGACTATGATATTGATGAGCTGAGGGAGTGGAGTAGATGGCTCTTCAGCCAAAAATTTGAAAAGCCTAGCCTACAGAACCTTCCACCGCTAGTGAAAAGGGCTTTTAACAAGTATAATCTGGAGGATATCATATTTTTTAGAGACAAGATTATGGAGATTGAGAATAGGAAGATAGCAAACTTCTTTCTACTAGCCCTTATGAGAGCTGCCTCCAAAGTAACCTATGCATATAAGGATGGTGCGGTAATCAAGATAATTAAGAAACCAACGCCTCCCTTTAGACCATTTTATAAGAGGATTGTAAAACGGATGATAAGAGACTTGAAAAGAATGACATTTCAACCATCCGCATTAATAACCTACTTGGGAGACGCTAGGAGGATGACAAATGTCTCTGACGAGGATGTTGATGCTATAATCACCTCACCACCCTATCTAAATAAGATCGAGTATACTAGGGTATATGAAATTGAGATGACTTTATTCCTAGGATCCGATATAGTCAATCCAATACGGAGCTACATTGGGCTACTCCCCAGGAAAAAGACGCGTGAACTACCCAGTTTCCTCAGTGACCTA
>JALTNJ010000176.1 GCA_027000765.1 Nitrososphaeria archaeon
CATCCGCTATATACTCTCCATCAGTTTCAAATGACATTGGAATAGATGATCTACATGAATGTCTTGAATATAGACTTGTAGTTAGACATCTAGAGAGAGTGGCGGATCATGCCACGATAATCTCGAGGATGCTTTTGGAGGTGTTGAAGGATATCAATCAGGATGATATCAAGATACTTAGAAGCATGAATGAGGTTGTTAGGAGAGCTTTAAGCATAGCGATAAAATCCTTGCTTGAGAAGGACTCTGAAATGGCGGAGAAGGCGATCTCCATGAGAGAAAGGATAAGGAGATTAGAGGATATTGCTGTGAAGAAATTATCGATGTATAGAAGAGCGAGGATGGTTGCTGCATTGAGGATGGCGGTTGAAAGCTATAGGAGGGTGTCGGAGTATAGCGCTGGAATCGCTGAAATAGCCATTAACATATCTGTTAATCGGCCGAAATAGGATGGAGTATTCTAGCGACAATACTAGAGAATAGGCGGGTATCTCCCGCGTATATCCAAGGCTTTATTAGCAAGGGAATCGGCCCTAAGATTCTCCTCTCTACTTATATATTCAAACTCTATGCATGTTAGGTCTCTGCAGAGAGATATTGCCTCCAAATATAGGGGTAAGATATTCTTACTCTTAACCCTATACCTTCCGTTTAACTGGTTTATTAGAAGCTGGGAATCACTCCTAACTATAGCCTCCTTTATACTAAGCTCTATAAGCCTTTTTAATCCCTTTATCAACGCCATATATTCAGCCACATTATTGGTAGCAACCCCGATAAACTCTCCCCACATATCAATTACCGCGCCATAATCCGTCTCAATAACCACTCCTATAGCCGCTGGCCCCGGGTTCCCTCTAGAGGCACCATCGATATACATAATTATCATAATCAGATCCAACTCCATTAAAGCCCGTGGATAATTATATTTTACTATAAGCAACAAAAATTTATTGAAAGTATTTGGTTAAAAATTTGGTGAGTTAGATAATGAAGATAGATCTTGATCCAAGTAAGATAAATATGATTAACCTTGTATCTAGATGGTGTAGTGAATGTATAGATCATATTAATATGTTAGAAAATCCTGAGATAAAGAGGGAGTTAGAGAAAGATTTTAATGTCATGATCATCGATATAGATGAGCGTCCCGATGTATGGGAGAGATTTAATTTTGGTGGGCTGCCTAGCATAGCATTTCTAGAAGGTAGAGAAAGAATCATATATGGATATAGTGGATATGTAGGACCTAAGGTGTTTAGAGAGATCATTAAGAATATATTGAGGGGGGAGACGGAGAAAGTCGAGTTAAAGATGCTATCCGAGGAAGAGCCGGAGAAGACCACTTTACAAAAGGAAATCATAATAAGCATTATTCGGAGGTTAGAAGAGAGGTTTGACTGGGTACACGGGGGATTCATTGGAGAGTATAAGCCTATTCCAGTAAATGAGATGTTTTTCCTTCTAAATGCCTTCTTGAGTACAGGTGTTAAGGGATATGGGAAGATGGTTTCATATACCCTAGAGAAAATGGCTAGGAGCCCTTTGTATTCAATAAATGCTAAAGGCTTTTACAGGTTAGCTAGAGCGCCTAACTGGAGCCAGCCAGAGAAAGTTATTCTAACTGAGCTAAACGCCAGTTTAGCTGCTCTCTATGGATCTACATTTAGGGTATTGAAGAACCCGTTGTTCAATAGAGTTGCACGGGATTTGGAGAAGATACTTACACGGAAATTGTTTGATAGGGATAGTAGACTATTCATGAGAGGAATATATTATAATGAAACAAGGGATAGAAGATTTTTCTGGGATATAAATGCATACACTGCATACATGCTCTTAACCCTATATAAAGTTGGTGGATCAAAGAAATGTTATAAAATCGCTTTAGAAATATATGAAAAGCTGGTTGATAATGAGATACGGCATTTAATAGGTCATGGGGACACGTATTTTTTACGTGACTATGCCTCGTATCTAAGAGGAGTATTAGAGATATACATGTTAAGTGGAGACGAGGATTGGATACATATTTGGATGAGATTAGCTCGTGAACTAGACAAGAAGTTCAACTTTAACGATGCTTATGAGGATATCTCTAAAGAAACAGGGCTATTCACTAAGTTTATAGTCAGGAGACCCTTCACAGAAAATAGCCTTATCGCAGAGAGCTTTCTCATATATCAAATGATATCAGGAGATACGTCATTTAGAGAGAAGGCATATAGGATTCTCAGGTACTATACTAAACTATATGAAAACTATGGTTGGAGGATCGGAGAGTATGGTAGTTCATGCCTTCTCTACTATCATCCTCCGCCTATCATTGAGATAAGTGGTTATAAGAAAATCCCGTCTAAAGTGAGGAGTCTAATGTTGCATAACTCAGTGGTTAAATGGATAAGAGACAATAAAATACAGATCCTTATGAGGGTTGATGATAAAGTATTTAAGATAAAATAAAGAAGAAAATGGGATTTATATCATCCTCTTCTTAAGTAAGACTACAATCACAAATGCCATCAGCGTCATTACCGCCAGAGAGCCTATTGGGAACTCTGGAATAGCATTTACACTCTCTATAGTCACTGTATGTAGCGAGTGGGAGTACTCTATTAGGATAACGACGTGAGTGGCATTCTCACTAACTATCTGTAAACCCATGTTCTTGTTGTCTATCTTTATGTCAAATGGAGGAGCGATGAAGGCTTTCGGCACCGTTATTCTCAGGTATCCAGATGTCCCGGTGGGACCACCTACGTTTAAGATTATAGTACCTTTGCCATTAGCTATTTGGTATACCGCCATTTGAAGTGAAGAGTTGGTGTCGATCACGAATTTATATGGAGTACCCTCATACATTGCTTCTACAACATGTTTAAACTCTGGAAGTCTAACTGTAGATGGATCTGAAACCACCTTTATTGTAACCTCAACCAAGGTTGGAGTGGATAGGTTTACAGTTCCCAAATCATAATTATTTGAGGGGGTTATTGTAGCCAAAGTCTCTTGAGTATAATAATACTGACTACCAACTTGTATGGTCACTTGGCTTGCGTCAATCACCATACCCCCATATCCAAATGAGTATGGAACATAGATTGTGAAAGGCCCTTCCTTATTTATCGTCGTAATTAATGTCAGTGGCATTGGAACGCCTGTGATATATAAATTAACAGTGATTTGAACAGGCTCAAGGAGACCATCTCTAGCTGGATCGTCCAATACACCAGTTAAAACCATTATCTTATGATCATAAATCAGCTCTACGTTATTCGTGCCTGATACTAGGGTGACGTCAGCCGTATCCATTCCCAACATAAAGCCCATGGGGCCATAAGTAACGTTATACGTCCCTGGTGACAAACCTACAGATATCTGGAACTGGCCATTCTGGTCTGTTACTGCTGTAACTGGGAACCCATCTTTCATGAAGGTAACCATATAGTTTTCCAGTGGATTTCCATTGGTATCTTTAACAACTCCATTTACGATTACCGATGGTTGTAGGTCAAAGTCCAGAGTTACATCGCCGTTTACCACCACTGAGGTACTCTTCAACTCACATCCATCCGCCATTGCCACTATGGTATAGT
>JALTNJ010000177.1 GCA_027000765.1 Nitrososphaeria archaeon
TGTCTCTAAATCCACATCTATGATAGAATCCTACAGCTTCTTTAGCCGGCCATACACATATTAGTCTGCAGCCCTTTTCTCTGGCTATTTCGATAGCCGAGTTAACCAACTTCTTTCCTATTCCTTTCCTCCTATAATCCCTGTGAACCTCGAGTATATCTATATAAGCTATCTTTCCCAATCCCTTCTCATAGCCTATCAAGAGCTCTAGTTCTCCCACGCTCTTACCATCATATATCGCTATCAATGGATAATGACCGTATTGAAGTAAATACCGGATATGTTGCATGCATGTATCTAGGTTCATCCATGGACCGCCCATTAAGAAACGGTCTAGCTGAGTTGTCTCCCTATAAGTAGCCTCTATCTTTTCTCCATCTCTCCAAATATACCATTTCTCTATGCCTGAAAGATGTATGGCGACTATATCCTTTGCATCATCGATAGACGCTATTCTAATCTGGATCATTATCCCCTATTAAATTATTACGTGAGGACGTGATTTTAATTCACATGATTAATTTATGTATTTAAGCTGAGTCGACCTACCTGGAGAATTTGAGGAAGATGAGGAAACTTAGGGATCTTGATTCATCTAGGTCATTGGCAGAAACTCAATTATAATTAGATTATCCTCGATTCTGGTAATATTTATCATTAATTTGAGGAAAAATATTATTGTATCGAGATATGATAAGGAGGGTAAATATTTTATCTGGGTTAATTGTGATTGCCATTGGATTTACATTCCTCATATACCTTCCTGTTTCACTAGTAGAGTTGATTGGTTTTTCAAGCTATTCCCTTAGAATTGTCCATGGTATCCCCGTGGTGCCAATAGTGGTTATACTTATAGGTATATCCTCCATAGCCACGTATTTTATCGAGAAAATGAGTCCAGAGATATTCTTCTATATATGTACTGGGGTTATCATCACCTCATCAACTTTCGGCATGACTCCCGCAGTCGGTGGTGTATATGAGTTTCCATCATTTAGTGTTGTTAAACATGGATTACCATTTGGATGGCTTGTCTATACATATGCATATAACCCTATTTTCAGTGGGTCGCAACTAGGTTTCCATGGCATAGAGATTATACTATATTTTATTGACGTAGCGTTCTGGGCATACATTACTAGGCTATTTATCATGAATGTTAGGAGATATATTAGGGGTGATTAGAAGCCTAGTTGTAATTGAGGTTTTTAAGCACTTCCTCAGATACCTCAATGGTTCTCTGAACATCCTCTTCTGTATGTGCTAGGCTCAAGAACCATGGCTCTCCCTCTATAACTCCCCTAATGATTACTCCATTTAACAGCATCTTCATCCAGTGGTTTGCATACGCCTTACGATCATAGTTTAATGCTACATCCCTATAGTTCCTCGGCTTCCATGGCATGAAGTGAATAGTGCCTACTGATTCTAGTGATGAGACGCATAGTGGTAGTTTATGATCTTCAATTATATCGCTTAAGCCTTTTGCAAGCTCCTCTCCACGGATGTGTAGCTGGTGATAAGCTGTGTCAGTCAAGATTTCAGTTAGATTTTTATACGATGCTGCTACAGACAACGGATTACCATTATATGTACCGCTATGTATATGTCTACCCTTTGGATACATTATCTCAGTTAGATGTTTCTTGAAGCCATAGGCAGATATGGGTACTCCTCCACCTAAGGCCTTTGCAAGTGTCACGATATCAGGCTCTACACCAAAATATTCCACGGCTCCCCCAGGGGCTATCCTCAACCCGGTCTTTACCTCATCAAATATAAGCAAGACTCCATGTTCCTCAGTAAGTCTCCTAACTTCCTCCAGATACCCATCCATGGGCATGATTAGGCCGACGCTATTCATAGCCACGGGCTCTAGGATCATGGCTGCAATCTCTCCCTCATGCTTTTTAAGGGCATATTCAACTCCCTCCAGATCATTGTATAAAACGACTATGGTATCCCTCTCATAGTGCTTAGGTACACCTGGATCTAGAACCCGGCTAGGCTCCTTCTCAGAACCCCATTCACCCGGTTTTACACCTACGCTTATAGATACACTGTCATATGTACCGTGGTAGCTCCCCTCCACCTTAATAATCTTCTCTCTACCAGTATATGCCCTAGCCAGTTTAATCGCATGCATAACCGCCTCGGATCCTGTGTTGGAAAGCCTAAAGCCGGCCATTGAAGGATATCTTCTGATCAATTCTCTGACTAGCTTTATCTGGAGTTCAAACGGCATTGTATATAGGGTTCCATCCTCAACCTGTTCTTTAATCGCTTCAACTAGCTTGGGATGTGAATGACCAGGTAGGTTGGCGCCGTAGCCCATTACATAGTCTATATACTCGTTCCCATCTACATCCCAGATCTTTGAGCCCCTCGCCCTCTCGATATAAAATGGATAGGGCGGGTGATATCTTAGGCTGCTATGCACTCCACCAGGCGTATATTTAATGGCTTCCTGGAACAATTTTCTTGACTTCGGCGTCTTAGCCATATAGTCTGTGAGGAGAGAATCCTCGAGAAAGTCGTATAAACCCATTTAAGGAGTCACCAGCAAAAATAAAGCTAGATGAGTTATAAAAACCCTTTAGCAAGTCTCCAGCCGAAGAGTAAAACAATTTTTCTTTAAATAATGGTGGTTGAATACAGTCAAATAAGGAATATTGGAGGGGCATATAATGTTTAAGGGCCATATAGTATTGGAGGAGATTTCACCTGATCTACTGATGATGTTCAGGATTAGAAACGTGATCCTAAATACTAGGACGAGGTACCAGGAGGTGCAGATAGTGGACCTATATGGATTTGGTAGGGCATTGATCCTAGACAACTATATACAGTCAACGGAGTTGGACGAATATATTTATCATGAGACGCTTGTCCATCCCCCGATGACTTCCCATCCAAATCCAGTAAACGTCCTCATTATAGGCGGGTCTGAGGGAGCTACCCTTAGGGAAGTGCTTAAACACAAGTGTGTAGAGAAGGTTGTGATGGTGGATATAGATGGCGAGCTCATTGAATATACTAGGAAGTATCTGCAGACCATGCATAAAGGGGCTTTCGGGAGTGAGAAACTCAGTCTAGTGATAGGCGATGGATATACGTATGTGATGGAGGCGGAGCCAAATCAGTTTGATGTCGTTATACTAGACCTAACCGATCCATATAGCTCGGAGATAGCGAAGAAGCTATATAGTGCCGAGTTCTACATGGGAATTAAAAATATTCTTAGGCCAAATGGAGTCATGGTTACCCAAGCCGGGAACTCATTCTTCTATGCTGATGCATATCTAGAGGCTAGGGAAAACATTAGGGAGGTATTCGAACATCAATGGGAGTATTGGACATGGGTCCCCTCATTTGGATATAATTGTAACTTTATCATGGCGTCTGACGATAAGAAGTACCTACCTAGTGACTCGGATGAAGTTGACGAGCGTCTCTCTAAGAGGGGTGTTGAGACAAGACTATATAATGGAGATTACCACATGAGTCTATTGAAACAGAGTATTATAGTTAAT
>JALTNJ010000178.1 GCA_027000765.1 Nitrososphaeria archaeon
TACTAGCATTCGGAGACGTGCTACAGTTGATCGCATGGAACTACGACCCACTTGTAGGTGCTACACAGGGTGTTAACGTCCCAGATGTCTTTAGATGGATCGGTGTAGGTGAAGGGAGATTCATCGGTGCAACATTCACTCTACTAGGCTTCGCGATACTATCATACATTTTCCTTGACCTCGTTTCTAGAGCCCCATTTGGGAGGGCATTGAAGGCAATGAGAGACTCTGAGGTAGCTGCAAGGGTCTATGGAAAGGACATAGTGAAACTTAGGGGGCAGACCCTCATTATAGGCGGCGCGATGGCGGGTATCGGAGGCGCCTTATGGACCCTGTATACTGGCAGTATGAAGGCTATTACATTCTCTCGACTCACATGGACATTCTGGCCATGGGCCTTCATGATGCTCGGTGGCACTGGAAACAACCTAGGTGTATTACTAGGCACTTTTGTATTTTCAACAGTAAGGACATTGATCTATACGTATAAAGAGCTGTTGACAGCAGTGATTCCGATTTCACCAGTATGGCTTGAATATATCCTCGTTGGATTGGCCATAGTATTGATCGCCTTAGTTAGACCACAGGGTATCCTACCAGAGAAGCCGGTTTTGACAATATCTAGGGATGACATTGAAGAGATAAGGAAGTCAGTTAGTGAGAAAAAAGAGTAAAGCTTCATCCCCCACATTCTTTTATATAAATCTTCTTAGATCTAAAGGCTCTATAATTCAACAAGATTTCCTATTCCCAGCCTCTCACTTCTCTCGTTAATATATGCTGCTGCACAGGCATCTTGTATGGCAAGGCCTACCGATTTATATACCGTTATACCGCCTAGATTTCTGTAATCTTCGATATTCTTTAGGAACACACCTAACTCCACTATTTTATCTTCATCGATTAGTTTCTTGGATAAAGGCTCATAAATGTCTCCCGTCTCATTGAAAGTAGCCTCTTTTGAGTCGACAACAATTAGTGTGGAGTCGATCAACACCTCATTTTCAATTGCCCTAGACTCCCTGGTATGGGCACCAATACTCACAATATGGACTCTATCGTTTAGCCCTCTCCTCATTACTACTGGTGTGGTGGTCGTGGATGTCTCCACTATTATATCTGCATTCCTAAGAGCTTCCTCTAGCTCATCAACTACCTTCACATCTGGAATACCCTTATCGATAGCATGATCCCTAAATTTCTCTGCATTATCCTTGATTAAATCATATATCTTGAGCTTTTCAACCTTGAAGACAGAACCTATAAACCATAGATGATACACCGCCTGATAACCAGCGCCTATAATAGTCATGGTTCCTCCATCCCCAGGCTTCAGATATTTGACTGATATAGCGGATGTAGCTGCAGTACGTAAGCCAGTTAGAACAGCTCCATCCATAATGGCCTTTGGAATACCCGTTTCATCATCAAATAGTACTACGATACCAGGAATAGTTGGTAATCCCTTGTCTCGATTAGATGGTATGACACTAACTATTTTTACCCCTACTCCCGCGCCAGGTACATGGGAGGCCATTACTCCCCACCAATTTCCTTTTATCCACATCACTGTTCTATTAGGCACTTGAGTACGACCCTCACTATATTTTATGAAACATTTTTCTAATACTGAAATCAGGGACTGGGGCTCCACTATACTATTTAAATCGTTTCCAGAGAGGATCCTTACCGTGTCCATCACCACTACCCCCTCATTCATTCGTATGGTTTTATCAACCACTAGATATATAAAATAATTAGGTTAATTATAGTCATAAATTAAGGACTCTTTATCCTGATGTCTCTGGTTTTCTTTCTCGATAATATCTACCAATTGTGACCAGCATTATAAGGGCTACAGAAGCAATTACAGCATATACCCCTGTCTCTCTCAACAATTCAATAGCTCCTATAAACCACCCGCCACTAGATCCACTTCCCGATTCATTACTTACACTAGGCGCAGGGCTAGACTGAACCTGGTTTCCGTTCCCAGACCATATCTCTGTAATATTTGATAGATGCTTCAAGACTAGATACGCCTTAAGATACGTTATTGCGTTCTCTATGAAGGATATTCTCGAGTCGTCCGATTCGTATATTAGAGCTCTCTCAAGCATGTTCTGGACCATTGCTGGTGTATAGCCACCGGTCAAATTGAGATAATAAGATAGGGTATGTAAACTGGCATTTAGTTTCCCAGGCATTATCTCCTCAAAACCTGGGTGGAGATTGAAGTATAAATTGGCATATCCAATTCCCTTAAGGATATATCCTAATGTAGCCTCTCTATAGATGCTGGCATTACCATTGCCGTTATCCCATATTGACTCGCCTTTCCATATATTACCTAGGCTAAGGCTAATTATGTCTGACCTTACCCTAGTATAAGCACTGTAGTCATAGGAGTATTTAGATAAGAAGGATCCATAGTTTAGCATTATTGTTATTGCCTTGTTAATATCCATCTCACCATTTTGATTGGTTGAGAGACATATTAGGGCTAAGGCCTCAGCCCGTGTCAACTTCATAACCGCATTTGCTAGCGCATTCGCAATAGAAGATTTTACAGCCACAGAGTTAAAGGCTCCATTATTATTAATGATATAGAGACCATAGATGTATATTCGAGATTCTTTATTAGCCTGATAAAATAGCCTACATGACTCTGATAAGAGGAGCATACTATCGGGGTTAAGGTTATTCTCTGTAATCCGTAGGATCAAGCTATAGATTCTTGACTCCATACCCTTATAGTCAACCACTATATATTCTACTGCATCATGTGGGTAGAAGATCATCTGCAACAGATAATATGTCTCAACAGCGGTTCCATAAGCTAAGGTAAGATAATCCAAGGCAGCAAAGTAGAAGCCTTTCTCTCGCATATATATCGATGAATTTAGATATAGACTGATGTTATATAGCCTATTTTCCACCCAAGCATCTAATAGTGGGAGATGGATACGAATGTTTTTAGTCTGTCTAATACCTTCAATCTTATCATATAAATGTGTGGTTCTATTCTCAATGAGTAGTAGATAGTTATAGAGTACGCTGGCTCTATCGTCTATAGCTGTATCCGTAGTATCTACCTCGGTATATGGCCTTAATACGAGGTCTTCTGGCACCTCTTTAACTCCCAGGAAAAAGGCATCTATGCCAGTAGCCACCTGTATAATCTTTATTTTCGTAGTGTTGAAATCAAAATACTCAACCTCGACTCCCCTAGTTGAAAATACATATGGCCCGATATGGACCGTCTCCTCCTTTATCTCATATTTCCTATCCTCGTATATTGGGATAATGATAGCCGAGTAATTGTATTTCTCAGCTCCGTTGATCTTCTCCATAATCTTCCCTACGAAACCTACTGTTGAGTCAGGGTTTATAGTTCCAGTCAATATTATATCCTGACGATATGGGATACCCGTCAATGCTGACAACGTGGCTACATATACGGCGAGGGAGAGGCTTGTACCTGTGAAATATGATACGTCTATCTCTGGATACACGA
>JALTNJ010000179.1 GCA_027000765.1 Nitrososphaeria archaeon
ATACGGAATATGGCTAAAGCTGAAGGATGAAGTGGCCAAGGTAATCGTGGATCTACAGGAAGCGTTAGAGGAGATATTTATCTGCCTCATTGCACAAGGACACATACTTTTAGAGGGGCCACCAGGCATAGCCAAGACAACACTAGCAAAGACAATCGCTAAGATACTAGATCTAAGCTTTTCGAGGATACAGTTCACCCCCGATCTGCTCCCAGCTGATATCATCGGCACCAAGATATATGACCAGTCCCTAAAGGATTTCATCACCAAGAAAGGGCCTATATTCGCAAACCTAATACTCGCCGATGAGATAAATAGAGCTGGGCCAAAGACCCAGTCCGCCCTTCTTGAGGCGATGCAGGAGCGTCAAGTTACCATCGAGGGAGAGACATTCCAACTGCCGGAACCCTTTATGGTAATCGCCACTGAAAACCCTATTGAAGTCGAGGGAACATATGCCCTTCCCTCAGCACAGCTTGACAGGTTTCTAATCAAGTCTACAATAGACTTTCCTCCACGCGAGGCCTATAGAGAAGTAATAAATAAGTATAGTGGATACTCTAAAACAAGCGTTGAGACTAGGGTCTCGAGGGAAGAGATCATCAATATTCAGAAGGCACTGGATAATGTTATGCTATCAAACGATCTGCTGAACTATATCGTTGATCTAATGGAAGAGATAAGGAGAGACAGGAGGGTTAAATGGGGTGTAAGCCCTAGGGGCGCTATCGCTGTAGCGAAGGCAGCTAAGGCATGGGCATTGATGAATAGACGGGACTATGTAACGCCAGAGGATATCAAGAGAGTATTTTATCCAGTTGTTAACCATAGGATAATCCTCACTTCAGAAGCCTTATTCGAGGGAATAAATCCCCGGGAAGTCCTTGATGATGTTCTTAGTAGGGTAAAGGTTCCAGTATGAAGGGGAGAATAGACGTTAGTCTCAACGATAGAGGGAGGATAATACTAATAGCTTCAGCCCTGATACTCTCACTGAACATTATCACCATATTATATATTGCTAATAGAGGCGCTATCCTCCTAAGCTTCGCAATCCTCTCTATATTATTATCAGACTGGATCATACTAAGGCTACGCCTGACGACGCTGGAGAAGCTGGATATTAAAAGGATATTCGATAAGAATACATATGACAATACCCCTTTAGAAGTAGTCCTGCGGATAACAAATAACAGTTTATTTGGATTATATAGTATGGAGTTGGATGACAGATATCCATCGACAACTAAGATAGTTGAGGGGAAGAATAGAGGAGTCATATCATTACCACCAAAGTCTTCGGTCGAGGTAAAATATACCCTGGATGTTGAAGCCGTTGGAAGACATAGATTTGGAAATCTATTTATCCGGATGCAGGATATACTGGGGCTATTCACCATCAAAGCCGAGTTCGAGGATATCACTGAGAACGAGATATACTGTTCTGCAAACATACCAGCCGTGGATATTAGGGAGATGATGAAGAAGGGGTTGAAGATACTAAGTGGGCCATGGACAAGTAAGAAGATAGGATTTAGTATGGAGTTCAAGGAGATTAGGGAGTATAGGCCTGGAGATGAGATAAAGAGGGTTGATTGGAAAGCGAGTGCCAGGATAAATAAGCTTATGATTAGAGAATTTGAGGCTGAGGCGCAAACAGATATAGTCATTATACTCGACTTATCTAGAAACATGTTCCTTGGCGAACTTGGGATCAGGAAATATGATTATTCCACAAGGACGATTGCATTCATTGTCAACTATGCCATTAGGAATAGGGATAGGATTGGGATGCTTTTGATTCAGCCGGATAAATACAATGTCATCCCACTTCAACCTGCATCGAGACAGACATACAGGGCTATTATGAAGTATCTATCATCCATCGATGTGGATAGGATACCAGAGAGATATACGCTTAGCAGCATCCCATTTGGGAGAATCCTATCCAGATTAGGTATTAAGGGTAAGACTCTATTCATAGCGATAAGTGATCTAGAGGAGGAGGCTAGGGCCTCTTTACTATTATCAAGCTTGAAGACACTTAGGATGGCTAGACATGAAGTTGTACTATTATCTCCACTCACCCACTTATTCGAGATTCGGATGGTAAAAGGCGTGGACATGGCTCTCTACAGAGTAGAGGCATATAAAAGTATGAAGGAGAGAAGGAAGATTGAAAGTCAGTTGAAGAAACTCGGCATACCAGTGGTAAATGTAGGTCCAGACGACCTTATACCTATAGTCCTCGCCAAGCTAGAGGAGTTTAGGAGGGTGACGCCAACATGAGGAGAAACATATTCCTCAAAGGAGTCATAGGCCTGATAAACCTCCTCATAATACTAAGGCTTCAACAAGTATTCACCTTGACAGCAGCGTTAATCCAGTCTTATCCCACGGCTATAGAGAATGGATTCATAATGATTCCAGAGGTGACATCTACAATCTGGCTTGTAATACTAGTCGTCATAAGTATATTAGCCATCCTCTCATCCATATATGAGAGTATAACGATGACCATGGTAGTAGCCTTATCAGGCTATGGATACAATATAGTTATGCTATTCATCTCCATCTTCATGTACACTGTTGACACCACAAAGGTCTATTTAGAGATGTATAGCCTCGGGATTGAGATGACTATAGTTATAATGACTATAGCCGCCCTAGTGAATATAAAGCCGTATTTTATACATGATAAACTACTGATCGTTAAGAAGAACTATAGTTTCTTTAGAGGAGTTATTGATATAGGCGTCTACCTTGGCCTAATTATATTAAGCATATATCTCCTAGTCTTCATATCCAATTCCCTATATTATATAGTGCTTAATAGCATCGCTGAATATGCTCCAGCTGAGTTAATGAAGTTATTAACCGAGTATTTCGAGACAAACTTAGGGTATCTTACGATAATGGGGGTCTCATTCGGGATCGTCGCGTATATGATTCACAATCTCGGTGAGCCACTAATTATATTCCTTTCAAAGAGCACTGCTCAGGCAAAAGCTATATTGGATACAGAATATAGGAAGACACTTGCGAAGGAAAGGAGGTTTATCATAGATGTAAAGAGGCTTGTAAACATATCCCTATTAATAATAATACCTATAGTCACCCTACCAATAATCCTGATAATAATAGAAGAGCCTACGTATTTCCTCAGTTATCTATTTAGGGTATTATACGACTTCACGACATTCAATTATACAGTCCCCAAGACATCTATAGATACACTTGTCGAAACCATATTTGACATCAGGATCATCGAATTGTATAAGGAGAAGATTGAAGAGATTATTAGATTCTTCCTCTATCTGTTGTTCTAGGGGATAGTCATTGAATAGACATAACATATTAACCATGGTAGTTGCTATCGTCCTAGTACTAATCAGTATAGTAATGTTTATCCATGCACAGGGATATCTTGAGACACAGCCCGTTGCAGGAGGGTTGGAGATTGGTATAGGGGCCTTTATCTTCATATATGCAGTTACTAGGCTAGAGAAGGTTTTAAAAAGCTAGATACCAAGTTTATGGGCATCTTTATGAGTATGGAACAATAATATATGATTTTTGGTGGATATGAGACACGAGCATATTGTATCGGAGATAATTGCAATCATGCTCCTAGTAGTAGGAATATATTTTATTCTATGGGGAATAGACCTTCTAATGCCCAATAAATACTCTGTTGTAGCAGGGGTTGCAAGCCTAGGAGTAGGATTATTGGTTATTGGAGGAGGCATATCACTCCTCAGAACCCTGCTCTTAAGCCTCACTCTAGAGAGGAAGAAGGAGGAGGCTAGTCCTTCCTAAAAATGGGTACCTGGACTCCTCTCTGACCCTGATACTTACCCTTATACGGCTTTTTAGCAGGGGTCATTAGCTTTGCAAAAACAAGATGTAGGAAACGGTCGCCCTTATATAGCTTGATTGGAAAATTTCCCCCAATAAGCTCTATGGTAAGCTCACCTTCAAAGTTCGCATCTACTATAGTAGGTGGAAGTATAAACCCGATCCTAGCGAAACTACTTCTTAGGTTGACAAATGCCATGAGATCCCTAGGCATCTTGATATATTCCAGTGTATGGAGGAGGACATGTTCATTTGGATAGATTATAAATTCGTCTCCCTCTTCAAACTCGACAAAGTCATGTGGATCATGTATTCTTGGGTCAAAGACTTCGTCCGTCTTCTTAAGCCTTCCAATCACGCCTCCAAGCCGCATATCTATACCGTTCTCTCTAATAGTGTCCTCAAACATAGGTTCTATCACAAGCTCCCCAGAATCCAGGTATCTCCGAATATCCATATCACTTAGAATCATGTTCCAACACCTTCTATGGTAGCTCCACAGGACGTAGATAATCCTCCGGGGCGCCTTCATACGTTGATAAATACTTCTTAAGCACCTCGGGTATCTTGACTCTACCATCAGGTAGCTGATGATTCTCTATTATCGCTGTAATCGTCCTCTGAACAGCGAGACCAGTAGAGTTTAGGGTGTGGACAAAGCCCTCGCTTGGATAACCCCTTTTCTTAGCAAACCTTATATTTAATCTATATGACTGCCAATCTGTACAGTTGGATGCCGAGACCATCTCCCTATACCTACCCTGGGCAGGCATCCAAGCCTCAAGATCATATTTCCTAGCTGCGACGGAGCCGATGTCGCCGGTACATATATCCACTATTCTATAGGGTATCTCAAGGCCTTGGAAGAGCTCCTCGGCATTTCTAATTATCTCCTCATGATAATCCCACGACTCATCTGGATGGCTAAATATAAACTGCTCTATCTTGTCAAAGTTATGCACCCTAAATATCCCCTTTGTATCCTTACCATGGGCCCCGGCCTCCTTCCTAAAACATGGGCTGAAGCCCACTAGTTTAATCGGTAGCTCATCAGTCTCCAGAACCTCATTCATATACATAGCTGCCATGGGGTGTTCGCTTGTAGCTATTAGATAGAGGTCTTCATCCTCCACCTTATAAATAGCGTCTTCAAAGTCTGTAAGGCTGGTTACACCTAGATATGCCTTTCTATTCATAAGCGGCGGGGGATATACAGGGATATACCCCTTTGCCGTAAGCCTATCCAATGCATAGTTTATCAAAGCCATCTGGAGAAAAACCAGGTCTCCAAGGAGATAATAGAACCTCGATCCAGCTACTTTAGCAGCCCTGGGCACATCCGTTAAATGGGTCTCGTCACCATAGTCCGCATGCCCCTTTATCTCATAATCAATGACCTCATACTCAATATCAAAGCCCTTAGTCATCTCGGTGAAGAATTCAAGATGTTTCTTCATTACTTTAGGCCGGCCCCAATACCTAATTGGTTTATTGTCATTCTCATCCGCTCCAACCGGGACATCTGGATGAAGGATGTTTGGGATCGATAATAGTATTTCATCAAGCCTATTACGAAGCTCCTTAAACTCCTTCTCCATCCTACTAATCTCATCCGAGAGCTTCTTCGCCTCATTAACCAGGTTCTTACGCTCTTCTCCAGACGCCTTACCTATGCTTCTAGTTATCTGGTTCCTCTTATATCTCAATGTGTCAAGCTCCTTCTGGAACCTCCTAACCTCCTTATCCAGCTTAATAGCCTCATCGATAACCTGGGGCGAAAGCCCCCTTATCCTCATGTTCCATCTTAGCTTATCAGGATCATTCCTAAGGTAATATAGAATAGACCACATCTTCATGAATCCAACACCTAGATTAACCCATCATATCTCATAAAATCCTTACATAGAATTAATAATAAATACACTAACATAATCATTAATTTTTACTACTTGAATATCCATATATAAAGCAGAGCATGTTTCTACGGGGGGTTTTATCATGAAGATATATCATAAGGAGATTAGATTCGAGACACGGGGAGAACTGGATGTGGTAGACTTAACGGGGAAAGTTGAGAACATTGTTAATGAGTCCAAGGTAAAAAATGGATTGGTAAACGTATTCTCCATAGGGAGTACCGCAGCTATATCTATACTGGAGTATGAGCCAGGCCTAAAGAACGACCTCAAGAATATCTTGGATAGGATCGTGCCTAAAGACATGGAATATGAACATCACCTCCGATGGGGGGATTACAATGGCCATAGCCATATCCGGGCATCTCTTATAAAGTCTTCGTTGACCGTACCATTGGTAAATGGAAGCCTTGTACTCGGTACATGGCAGCAGATTATCTTCATAGAGTTGGATGTAAGGCCTAGGAATAGGAGGGTTATGGTTACTGTTATGGGGGAGGAATAGTTACCTCCGCTTCATCCGCCTCCTTTTCAAACCGGCTTCGACGAGTCCCCTGAAGAGTGGGTTTGGCTTGAGAGGCCTTGAAGTAAATTCGGGATGGAACTGGCTGCCGATGAAATATGGATGAGCCTCCCTAGGTAGTTCACCCAACTGTTTTATACCATCCTCAGACTCACCTGAGAAGATAAAGCCTTTCTCCTCTAAGACGGGAACATATTCTGGGTTGATCTCATATCTATGTCTAAACCGCTCCACTATCACAGTCTTCTCGTACAATTCATATGCCAGCGTACCCTCTTTTATAAGTACCTTATGACCACCTAGTCTCATTGATCCACCGAACCTGCTCTCCTCAATTATCTTCTTCTGCTCGGGAAGTAGATCAACCACTGGATGAGGAGTATCTAAGTCGATTTCAGTTGTATTGGCACCCTCTAATCCACATACATTCCTAGCGTATTCCACCACCGACAGTTGAAAACCATAACATAGGCCAAGGAAGGGGATCTTGTTCTCCCGAGCATATTTAATGGCAAGGATCTTCCCCTCAACCCCCTTACTTCCAAAGCCGCCTGGCACGATAATACCATCAAACATAGATAGAGAGCTCACCAGCCGAGGATCCTTCTCAAACATCTCTGCATTTATGTAATGTAGATCTGGCTTTACCTTAAAATGTGCACATGCATGTCTAATAGCCTCTATAACAGATACATATGCATCTGGAAGGCTATATTTACCAGTTGCGAAGTACTTTCCTACTATTGCAATACTAATGATGCCACGGGAATTTTTCAATGCATCTACAAAGCTTCTCCATCTCTTTAGATGTGTTGGCCTAGAACTAAGCCCAAATTTCTCCAGGATCTTATCCCCTAATCCCTCTTTATCGAATATTATAGGCAGTTCATAAACCAACTCTAGATCTGGGTCTGAAATGATATATTCCTCCTTCACATTACAGTATAACGCTATTTTTTTCCTCCTCACATCATCCAGTTCATACTCGCTCCTTGCGATTATGAAGTCAGGCTGTATACCAATCTCCCTAAGGCGTTTAACCGAGTGTTGAACCGGCTTAGTCTTCATCTCCCCAATTGTACGTGGAACGGGGAGGTATGCCACGTGGACAAATAGTACTCTACCTGGATTCTCAATATTAAGTTGCCTAGCTGCCTCTAGAAACAATATGTTTTCATAGTCGCCTACGACACCACCTATCTCCACCAGTAGAAAATCTACCTTTGATTTATCAGCCACCCTCTTAATCCAGCCTTTAATCTCGTCGGTAACATGGGGAATTGGCTGAACTGTCTGTCCTAGGTACTCTCCCCTTCTCTCCTTACTAATTACATTAAAGTATATTTTTCCACTGGTTATGTTATGGTCCTTGGTAAGTGTAATATCCATGAAACGTTCGTAATGGCCTAGGTCTTGGTCTATCTCACCACCATCCTCCGTTACCCAAACCTCACCATGTTCCGTAGGCCTCAGTGTACCCGCGTCGTAATTTAGATAAGGATCTATCTTGATGGCCGTGACCTTAAACCCCTTAGCCTGGAGAATGCGTCCTATAGAGGCTGTGACAATTCCCTTGCCTAGGCCAGATATAACGCCTCCAGTGATAAATATGTATCTCGTCATGGTTATTCAACCAGAGAAAACAAAATTACATAAAAGTTAATAGCAGTGAAAATTAATAAACGGTAAGGTGATTGGGAGAATATCTTCAATTGATTTAATTTTTACAGTGTTATATTTTATTATAGGTGGTTTGAGTTGTCTTCTAATGCAGAGGTAATTGTATCATGTGAGTCCTGCATATCCTATATACCCCATGTCATTTCTAGGGGGATGGGATACTGCAATAATACAGACTCCCTAGTTATTCCTGGGGAGGGAGTATGCGAGGATTATAAGAAGAGGGATATTCAGTGGCTGCGTAAAGTTTTCAAGGAACAGGGCTGGCTATACTGCCATACATGTAGAATACATATATTTAGCCTTGAAGAACTGGAAAAACATATAAATGACCTAGTGACTTATGGTGTATTTTTTGATGACGCTGTTTATGAAGACGCATACTCCGCAGATTAGGTAGATTGAAAATGAATGAAGACGAATTAATACTTATGATTGGTGGCCCGCAGGGCTCGGGCCTAGAGACTACAGCGCAGATACTAACTTCTTCACTAGCATACTCTGGATATGGTGTAATCTCAGACAGGGAATATTATTCTAACATTACAGGGAGACATAGCTATATTCATATGAATGTATCTCCACATAGGATACCTCTTGACCTAACATACCCCGTACAACTTCTTGGAGCTATGGATGCAGAGACGATATTCACACATTATGATGATCTCGACAAAGGTGGATTCATGATATATGATAAAGGTGTATCGGGGAGAAAACTGGATTCGATAGTTAGCATGCCTCCAATTACCAAGGATAGAATAAGGAAGAAGCTTGAGGAAATTGGTATAGATAAGGACGCAGGTTCACTCGTAAACTATTTAGTTAGGGATAGGGATATTACAGCAGTTGAACTGGATTTCCGTAGTTATCTAAGGGATATATCCGATAAATTTGGAATTGTATCTACACAGGCAACTAGATATACTAGTTCAATACTGGTTGGCGCATTAGCCGGGTTAATTGACATCGAGGGCGATGCTATTGAATATGGTTTGAGACGTAGATTTGGAAGTAGGGAGAAGCTGATTAAACACAATATTTATCTTATTGAGAAAGTGTCTAAGGAAGTCAATGAAGAGTATGGTACACCCATGAAACTCCCCCCATCTAAACTAGAGCTGGGAGAGCTTCTAGTTGCAAGTGGAAACGATATTGTTGCCATGGCTAAGGTCGTCGCAGGGCTTAGATACCAGAGTTATTATCCAATTACTCCAGCTGCAGACGAAAGCTTCTTTCTAGAAACATACAACAATTTCGGTGATAAAGGGTCCATCCTAATAATTCAGACAGAGGATGAGCTGGCTGCTATAAACTCCGCTATAGGAGCTGCATTGGCAGGGGCTAGAAGCGCAACAGCAACAAGTGGGCCAGGTTTTAGCCTCATGGTCGAGGGACTTGGATGGGCAGGGATAAATGAAGTCCCAATCGTCATCACATATTATCAGAGGGGAGGGCCCGCCACAGGGCTCCCGACCAGAGGTGCACAGAGCGATTTAATGTACTCATTATTCGCATCGCACGGCGAGTTCGCTAGGATAGTGTTGACCTCAGGAGACCATATAGAGGCCTTCTACGACGCCATTGAAGCATTTAACCTAGCAGAGAAGTACCAAGTGCCAGTTATCCATCTACTGGATAAGTTCTTGGCAAACTCGATTGTTACAATGGATATCCCAGACCTATCCAGTGTAAAGATAGACAGGGGAGAAATAGTTGATGGCGGTCCTGGATATAAGAGGTTTGACTTGAGTAAAACGATATCTCCAAGAGCGTTTATAGGCTCTAACGCGGTTATGTGGTATACTGGAAGTGAACATGATGAATATGGCCATACAAATGAAGATCCTATCTTCACAGCTAGGATGTATGAAAAGAGGATGGAGAAACTAGAGATCATGGATAAGGAGATTCCACTTGATTTGAGAGCTAGATACTATGGTGATGAGAATCCCGACTATCTCTTAATTGGATGGGGATTCGTTAAAAACACATGTCTAAAGGCTATTGAGAAATTAGAAGGAAATGGCTTGAAGGGTGGATACCTACATCTTAGGATGTTCATGCCATTCCCAGCTAATTATGTTGAGGAGATGCTTGGAAAGATGGATATGAATAGGGTAATTGTAGTTGAACATGATTATATGGTGCAGTCTGCATTGGCAATATCCCTCTTCACAGGTATAAGGGTCAAAAACTCGATCGTCAAATACAATGGTAGGCCAATATATGTCCATGAGCTTACAGAGGCTATAGAGAAGGTTTTATCTGGAGAGGCTAATAGGGTGGTGCTGACATATGGCGCGTAATCCATCTACATATAGAAGTGGGCTCTGGCTCGACTGGTGCCCTGGATGTGGGAACTTTGGAATAATAACAGCTGTCTATAAGGCTTTTGCAGAGCTTGATCTAGACCCGAGTAAGACTGTGGTAGTGGGTGGAATAGGATGTTCAGGTAAGACCCCGCACTTCATAAACGTAAATGGAGTACATAGTCTACACGGTAGAGCCATTCCATTTGCAACTGGGATTAAACTGGCGAATCCCGAGCTTACGGTAGTTGTGAATGGCGGTGACGGTGATATACTTGGAATCGGAATGGGTCATTTTATTGCATTAGGTAGGAGAAATGTGGATATAACAGTAATTATGCATGATAATGGAGTATATGGGTTGACGAAGGGACAGGCTGCGCCTACGCTTAAGAGAGGTATAAAGACAAAGGCCTTGTCAAAGCCTAATATCCAGGATGCAATAAACCCGATTGCAATCGCTTTATCAGCGGGATATACATTCGTGGCTAGAGGATACTCGCTGAATATAGATCATTTGAAGGAGCTGATTAAACAGGCTATTTCCCACAAAGGCGCTTCATTTATAGATGTTTTACAGCCATGTGTAGTGTATAACAATATCTATACCAGAGAGTTCTATTCCGAGAGGATATATGTCTTGGATGAAGAAGGTGGCTGGGATCCAGAGGTTAAAAGCGATAGTGTTGATGAGATGATGCAGAAAATTGACCAGGCATGGCGTAGGTCCCTCGAGTGGGGAGATAAGATTCCCATAGGGATATTCTATAAAAACTCCAGTTACTCTACGTTTGAAGAGAGGCTGAGCGTCGAGATACCTACGTATCTTGAGAAGCCGCCAGCGAAGCAGGTGATTGCAACGGCAGAGGGTAGACCTATTTTCACGACGGATGCATTTAGAGAGTTCTTCAGCAAATACATTATTCAAACCAAGAATAGTAGGGGCTAAAGCCCCACTCAAAACTCTATTTTTAATTGTTATATTGATAACACTATCCTGCTGATGCCCATATTCTATTTATCCTTGACCGCCCTTCAATTTTTATATGGAGTTGATTTGGTGTGAGTAAAAAGCCGGATATTCCACCACATTATTATATCCAGAATATGGCGAATGAACTTGAGAAGAAAGGGAGAAAGATTCTACACATGGAGATTGGAGAGCCGGATCTAGATACACATCCAGATATCATCAGGGAGATGTATAACAAGGCCCTTGAGGGATATACCCATTATGGGAGTGTAAGGGGTATACCAGAGCTTAGAGAGGCTTTAGCAGATTATATAAACGATAAACTAGGGCTACAGTATACGATGGATAATATCCTTGCAATACCTGGCTCCAAGATATCGATATTCCTACTCTCATACACGTTCCTAAGAGGAGATAGGAAGAAGGTTGTTCTGCTAACTCCCACATGGGGAGTCTATATATATCTCGTTAGGGATATGGGGCTTGATCTTACCCTGCATAAACTTGTTCTTGAAAATAAATGGATCCTTACAGACGAAGATATAGAGAAGCTTAAGGAAACTGATATGGACGCCATCGTCGTGATAAACCCTTCTAACCCAACGGGAGCGGTACTTCCAAAGGAGAATATAAGGGCAATTACAGATATAGCTAGAGAGAAGAACGCCTATATCTTTGCAGACGAGATATATTTTGACCTTATATATGGTGGAGATGAGTTCCATAGTTTCCTTCAAGAGGGATATGAAAAGGCTGTTGGAATATATAGCTTCTCAAAGGCCTATGCCATGACTGGATTTAGGCTGGGATGGATCGTGGCCTCAGAGGACATTATCACCACAGTGTCCAAGAAAATGCAGTTGATGTTCACCAATATACCCACATTCATTCAATACGCCGGGTTAAAGGCTATGGAGATGAAGGAGATCATTGAAGAAAATAGAGAGATCTATGCCAAGAGAACCTACATGTTATCCGATGGGCTTGAGGAACTTGGGTTTAAATTCACCCGACCAAAGGCAGGATTCTATATATTCTCGAAGATACCGGAGGGATTCGAGGATGGTTTCGATTTTGCCTATAAACTGCTCTTCGAGGAGGGAGTTACAGTGGCACCAGGAACTGCGTTTGGAGACTATGGAGATTTTATTAGATTCTGTTCAGGAGTATCAGAAGAGGTAATTGAAGAGGCTCTTGCAAGGATTGAAAGGTTTCTTGAGAAGAACAAGACATTATAGAATGGTTTTTTAGGGGGTTAATCCCCCTTAGTAGCTTCTCTAATAGCCTCATCTAAGATGGAGAAGCCTATATCAAGTTGTTCAAGAGAGATCGTTATTGGAGGCACGAGCCTGATCACATTTCCGTATATTCCTGCTGTAAGTAAAAGTAGTCCTCTCTTGAGGGCCTCACTGACTATCTTATTGGTTAGGTCTTTGGCAGGCTTCTTACTCTTCCTATCCATTACTAATTCAATTGCTTTCATGGGACCTAGACCTCTATACTCACCAATCACTTCATGCTTATCGTAGAGCTCCTTCAGCCTTTTATCCATCTCATG
>JALTNJ010000180.1 GCA_027000765.1 Nitrososphaeria archaeon
CTGGGGGTAATGACCTCGTGGCACCTTTTCTATGGACATACACCTTTACTTTCTTGCCATCAACTGTATGTTCCTCTAGCTTTGCTATATTATGGGCAACGTCATAGACTAGTTTCATGCCAAGGGAGTCGGCGCTCTGCCTATATACTTGTTCAAAGCTCTGACGAACCCAGTGGCTTATCGCTTGTCTATTGGCAAATGCAAAGTTGACAGCAGATTTAAAGGCTTTTAGATAGTCATCCGCCTCTCTACTTCCAAGAGGAGCATATACGAGTTCCCTATCTGGTAGCCTTATTCCCAAACGATGGACTAATCGATCCATTATTTTTAGATAGTCTCCGCAGACCTGATGACCGAATCCCCTGCTACCTGTATGCACCATAACAGTTATTTGACCTACATGTGTAATGCCTAATTGCTTAGCTATCCTCTCATCATAGATCTTATCAACACGCTGGATCTCAAGAAAATGATTGCCACTCCCGAGTGTTCCAAGCTGGTTAACACCCCTCTTCTTAGCGTTTTGACTCACCTTCGATGGATCAGCTCCTTCCATACGGCCTCGTTCCTCAATATGGTCGATATCCTCATCCCAACCTAAGCCAAACTTCTCAATTATGTATTGGGCGCCTCCTCTTGCAACCTCGTCAAGCTCTCTAAAAGTGACTCTAAAGTCCCTCCTACGACTTCCAAGGCCTGCTGGCACATTTCTAAATAACGCGTCTACAAGCTCCTTCAGACGAGGCAGGATGTCTTTTTCATCTAAGTTTGTGGTCATAACACGGACTCCACAGTTTATGTCATACCCTATTCCACCAGGGCTGATTACACCCTCCTCCGCATCTACAGCTGCAACTCCACCTATGGGGAAACCATAGCCTTGGTGACCGTCTGGTAGGATTATGGCAAACTTATATATCCCTGGTAGCGAGGATACGTTGGTACCTTGCCAGACTGTCTTGTCCTGCATCATTTTATTAAGTTGAGACCTACTTGCATATATCCGGGTCGGCACACGCATCTCATTCTTAAACGACTTAGGAACTTCCCAGACATATCTATCTATTTCTTTAATTGGAACATTAAACTGGGGCATCTGCCGGTCCCCTCCTTCAGAGAAGAACTTCTACTATAGAATACCTTCTCCACTGATATAAAGCTTTAACATAGTTATTGGGGATACATCCAAATATATCAGGCTTCGGCCAGATATCCCCTAAGCATCCTTATGTCACATACGATTTAAATTGTTAAAAATTATCGAGACCCTAATAGTTATTAATTAACTATATTTAAGGTGAGGAAAATTGTCCTGCCTGAAACAGGTTATGGAGATTATCGATCTCCTAGATGATCCTAAGGTAGATGGAGAAAGTGTTAAGGCGTTTCTCCAAGAGAGGGGGATTCGCGAAATAGAGATAAATACTTTGGAAAGTGAAGATGGTAAGACAGATATGTTGAAGATTATTATACCTGGTAAACATGGAAAGTGGAAGGGAGGCAATGCATCTACATTAGGCATTGTAGGTAGATTAGGTGGCATAGGAGTAAGGCCGAAATATCTTGGGCTGGTGTCTGATGCCGATGGAGCTATAGTTGCACTTTCAAGTGCATTGAAGATCGGTGAGATGAGGAACAGAGGAGATGTCATTGAGGGAGATGTAATTATAACTACTCACATCTCACCCTCCTCACCTATTCTACCTCATAAACCCGTGCCATTTGTAACTCCACCCGTAGACATTATGGAAATATCGCAGTATGAGGTTGATCCTGCTATGGATGCTGTCTTATCAGTAGATGCTACAAAAGGAAATAGAGTTATTAAGTCACAGGGATTTGCAATTACACCGACAGTTAAGAACGGTTGGATATTGAAGGTAAGTGAGGACCTTATCAACATATATGAAAGAGTAGTGGGTGACGTGGTTTCTGTGGTTCCGATTACTATGCAAGATATCACTTCGTTTGAAAGTGGAGTATATCATATAAACAGTATAATGCTTCCTTGGTTGGCGACTGAGTCGCCTGTTGTAGGCGTAGCTACAACGGCTAGAGTCCCTGTACCAGGCTGTGGAACAGGGTCTAATTATATAAATGCCTTAGAAGCTGCCACAAGATTCTGTGTAGAGGTTGCAAAGGAGTTTACATCGGGTAATTGTATGTTTTATGACGAGGAAGAGTATACTAAATTAGTTAAGTTATACGGTGATATGGCACGCGTTTTTAGAAGAAGACTTGATACAGATACATGAAAAAGATGGTGGTAGATGAAGAAAGTTGGTTTCATAACAATAGGCCAATCTCCAAGGCAGGACGTTATTAATGAAATTATTGATATTTTAGGAATTGAGATTGAAGTGATGGAATGTGGGGTTCTTGATGGGCTTTCTCCAGAGGAGATTAAAAAGATAGAGGTAGTGGGGGGAGATATATTCGTAACTAAGCTAAGAAATGGGAGACAAGTGAAGATAAGTGTAAAAAGTGCTTTAATGGGAGTACATGAATGTATTAAGAAGTTGGAGGAAGAATGTCATATCATAGTAATCTTATGTACAGGGGCGTTCCCTAATATACATTCGAGGAGGATTATTATAGAGCCCTCTAAACTGTTAAAGAACATAGTAAATAGTATAATCTCAAAAGGGAAAATTGGGGTACTGATTCCCTCAGAGGAGCAAGTCGGTATCGCACTTGAAAAATGGAGGAGAGATGAATTAGAAATAGTGATTGAAGCTTTGTCTCCCTATGAGAAAATAGATGAAGATAAGGTTCTAGAGGTGTCAAGGAGATTCTGTCAAGCCCAAGTAGACTTGATTATTCTTGATTGTATAGGATACGACATCTCTCTAAAGGAGAGAATTAGAAATAACACGGGTTTGCCAGTGATACTTCCTCGTACACTTATTGCAAGGACACTAGGGGAGTTACTGGGTCCGTGAATTTATAGTGCTCCTATTTTTTTAATACACCGATTGAGACATCTCTATGATCTATTCTGGTAAGTTTTGAGGATACATCTTTCGGTAATAAATCACCTACCCACCTGATAATTTTGAATCTAAAGATGTTTATTATCTTCAGTATCCTGAGTACGTCTCTGTATGTATAGAAAATTACCTTGCCTCCTTTCCTACAAGAACGTATAATTTTGTATACCGTTTGATTAAGGTCGTCAGGATGCACGTTATATGGGTCGAAAAAGATGAAATCATAGCTCTCCACCTCTAAATCCACGTCAACTATATTTCCAACCACAAAGTTATCTGCATATTGTGGCAACACCATTGTTTTAGCTTGCTTTATGGACTCTTCTAGAAAATCTATGCCATATGGAACGAGTTTATACCTACTTTTGGTAACAATATGACGTAATAACAGACCGTTTCCACAGCCTAAATCAATTACCTTCCCATCGTGGTCGATCAACTCTAGGAATAGATTATAGATTTCCTCGGGATATTCCC
>JALTNJ010000181.1 GCA_027000765.1 Nitrososphaeria archaeon
TGGTACAAGATGATGTTAAGAGGTTGCTTGCATATAGTAGTATCAGCCAGATGGGGTACATGTTCTTCGGCGTCGCAGCGGCATCTGCAATCGCCCTCGAGGGAAGTATCCTACATATAGTTGGCCATGGTCTTATGAAGGGCCTCCTCTTCATGGTGGCAGGAGTACTTATACATGAAATAGGGGTTAGGGACATGAGGAAACTCGGTGGCCTAGCGATAAAGATGCCTATTACAGCGACCCTAGCAGTAGTCGGTGCAATGGGTATCGCGGGCCTACCAGGAATAGCTACGTTCATAAGCGAGTTCCTAATATTCAGCGGAGGCCTTGCAGCCACATCACATCTAAAACTCATATATGTAATATTCGCGGTGCTTGGAACAGCATTATCCGCGTCATACATGACCCTATTCATTAAGAGGGTGTTCTTCGGACCTCTCCCAGAGCATTTGAAGGATGCAAGGGATCCAAGCCTTGTTATGATACTCCCGATGCTATTGATGGCCTTATTAGGTATAATCATTGGAGTGTATCCAAGGATACTGCTCGACTATATTGTGCCGGGCGTTGAGTATCTAGCCGGTATATTGGGGTGGTAAGTATGAAGGAGTTCGGTGTATTATTGATAATGGGTTCATTCGCGTTTGCAACACCTCTAATGGGATACTTGATAAATAAGAAATATGAGAAGTATCTAGGATTCTGGGCTGCACTATCGTTCTTAATATCAATATTCTATGTCTTTCTATGGCATCAGCCAAATGCCCCGCCTTCATATCTGGAGATATTCCCCTCACCTATATCGTCTTCACTAAGATTCGATGGAGTAACATATTTCTTCACACTGGTATTCCTAATACTCGGATTCGTCTCTGCATTACACAGCGTGTCATATATGGAGCACGATAAAAACCTAACTATCTACTATACATTGATGCAGTTGATGATGATCGGCCTAGTAGGCCTGGCTATGGCAGATGACCTATTCACATTCTTCGTATTCTGGGAGGGCATGGCGATCAGCAGCTACATCCTAGTTGCATTTAGATATCACTTGGATGAGCCTGTTGAAGCTGGCATGAAATACCTCATTATGAGTGGTGTTGGAAGCCTTCTACTCCTATATGGAATAAGCTTTGTATATGGTGTTATAGGGGGACTACACCTAGAACAGATCTATGCCTATGCAGCTTCTCTTCTATCAGGAGGCCTATATCTACCCGTGTTAATAGTATCATTATTCCTCGTCGGCTTCGGTATCAAGGCGGCTTACTTCCCATTCTGGACATGGCTACCCGACGCCCACCCAGCTGCCCCAAGCCCCATCAGTGCGCTCTTGTCCGGGATCGTGATCAAAGCCGGTATACTAGGTATCGTTAGATATGCACTACCATTTATATTAATCGACTCAAGCATTTATGCACCTGCATTAGTAATAATCTCGGCACTGACCATGACAGTAGCGAATATAATTGCTCTATTACAGGAGGATATAAAGAGGCTCCTCGCATATAGTAGTATAGTCAACATAGGATTCATCTTAATTGGAGTCGCAGCAGCTGGATATGGTGTCGTTGAATACGGTTTATCCTCAGCCTTCTCCCATGTCTTTAGCCATGCGCTAGGAAAGGGACTCGCATTCTTGGCCGTAGGGGGAATCCTATACTCCATGGAGACTAGAGAAATCATCAAGCTTGAGGGCTTTGGTAGGAAGCATCCATTGACAGCGATGGCGCTTGCAATGGCTTTACTAAGCCTCGCTGGCATGCCTCCATTACCAGGTTTCTGGAGTAAATGGTTCCTGATACTTAGTGCATTAGGAGCTGGACAGTGGCTCCTAGCATTTATAGCAGTATTCAACAGTGTCCTAGCAGTCCTCTACTATCTATGGCTGATACAGAGGATGTTCCTATCAGAGCCTACTAAATATGTCGAGGAGTCCCATGAGATCGCCTTTACAATAAAAGCCTCGCTACTAATACTCATCGGAATAATGCTCTTACTTGGAGTATATCCACAGCTCCTATATGATGTGGCGCATACCGGGGCTAAGGCAGTTCTACAGATGATGGGATAATCCACTCCATCTTTTTACTTTCGACTCTATACTTCTTCTAAGCTTCATTATCTTCTCTGGACATTTTATGATACATAGACTGCATCCCCTACACTCTAGCGGGTTAAATCGAATCTCTATCTCCTCTAGACTACCTTTGATGGAAAATGCTCTGAAAGGGCATATCCCGACACATTTCTTACAGTAAGTACATTTTTCAGCATCGACTTCGATCGAGAAGAAAGGTAGGTAACTAGGTATATGATCTATAGGCATACTCTCCCTAAGCCTCTGGATATAACTCCAGTGGCTCTCAATGCGACTATATCCCTTCTTCCCATAATACTTTGGTAAGTCTTCAATATCCCCAGTATCCTCCACGGAGTCTTTGAATAGCATCTTTATTTCCCCCATCCATTTTAGGGAGAGATCATCATGTCTATCGTTAAACAATATTACTTTGAAGTTGGATGAGACCAAGGTTGATATCGCTTCTAGAGGTATTAGGGTAATTCTAGGAACCATTAGTATAATAGGGGGGTGTCCCTCATACACTACACTAGATAACTTATCTCCATATTCAAAAAACCTCTTATACTCTATAAATAACACGGGTATCCGCGGAGCAACTCCATATCCCTTCACAAAGTTTTTCATGTGGAAAGGCGTGGGAAAAGGCGGTAGGATATATCCATATGGACAGCTTATCACACATGCTCCGCAACTAATACATTTCTCGACATCTATCTCAGCAGGCCCATCTCCCCTAGCTATAGCGCCTGTGCCACACGCCTCTATACATAGTCTACACGCCCTATAATTCATGCACCTATGATCAACCAGTGGTACGTCGATGTATCTCAATATTGTTTTATGTATTCTGAAGATATCCCTTCTACTAAGCCTCTGGCTTAGCCTGATACCCATTCTCCTAGCCCTATAGACATCGCCCATATTCCTAATCAGCCTATAATATCCCCTTACCACCGCCTCAGATAGAGGCCTATACCTATTTTCTAAGTCTATCATAGCATACTGAAGTGCAAACAGATTCTTCTCCTCTCCATACATCCTGATTAGTCCTATCACATCCTCATTTATTTCCTCGGATGAGAGTAGAACTAAATCCATTCTTCTCATCCAATTTAGAAGTCTATGGTCAGCAGGATCATCCACATGTAGCAGGTCTATCTTTTCCCCCCTAGATACATCAACTAGCCAATCAGGAGGCTTGGTGTCTGAGATAACTACGTGTCCAATTCCTCGGCTATACATATACCGTCACACTAAAAGATGTTTATCCACATTGTTAAAAGATTATCTCACGTCCGAAGGAGGTGGGATGCATCACAATATACACCTGGGTCATCTAAATTGAATCCCTCCCTACA
>JALTNJ010000182.1 GCA_027000765.1 Nitrososphaeria archaeon
AAGTTGAGGAGGAGATCGATAGGTTTAGGGAGAGCTAACAACCTTATCAATCTTAAATATCAAGGCAGGCTTCTGAATATTAGAGTCACCAATATATTCGTAGCTCCAATCTACATTTGTGATGTAGTATATCCTCGCCCTAGATAAATCAGCGCCTAGCTTATCTTTAAAGAGGCCCTCCTCATCATGGAGCCAAGTCAATGAATTAAATAGATATGGATGCTCCTCTGTAAGATAATTTATCAAACTCTCCCTATCCCCACCAGATAATATAAAGATAACCTTAAGCCCCCTATCCTCTATATAGCTTTTGAGATCCGAAATCATATCGACTAGTTTTTTATAGTCGTCTCCCCTAGTATTATCGAATATGATTACAAGCATATTTTTAGACGAGAACCTTTTGAACGGAGCTTCCTCACCAGTATCGAGATTTACCAATGGCGTATCAGGTAAGGGCTTCAACTTGACAAAGAAGCTATAGAATACAGTGGGGGCGAAAGCCACAACAATTGATCCTATGAATAGGAGTAATACTACGAATGAGGCGATACGCTTTGTATTTAACAGTTTTTTTATTGAAAAGCTCTTTCTCCTCTCAGCCTTTTTCTTCTTCAACCTTGAGACACCTAACAACCATCAGATTAATGAGTATAAATCACCATATCCAAAAATTAAGCTTTATAGCTCAAGCAATAAACTCATGTAAGTATCATCAAGCTTTATACCCGCTACTCCCTTCAGAACCTCCCTAGCCTCATCACTCTCCAAATACTTTAGAAAAGCCATTAATACCCCATCGGAAGATAGACTCTTTCTATTTACAATAAAATCATAATTCTCCCATCCCAATGGGATGAAGTCCACATTCCTATCGATCGTTGCAGGACGGGTGACTACACCAACATCGGCCTTACCCGACTCTATACTAGCGACTATAGAACTATGGGTCTTAGCCTCAATGTTATAGCCCTCAATCATGGATATTATTTCATCGAATGATACACCCTGATCATCAGCCACCTTACGTAGATTAATATCTATAAAGACCCTCGTGCCACTACCCCCGGTTCTATTGACAAACCTGACATCCCTCTTAAGCAAGTCGTTAAATCCTTTAATCCCCTTCGGATTACCCTTTGCCACTACAAAACCAATTTCCCTTAGGAAGCCACGATACAAAACTATGTCTCGGATACCTATCGACTTGAGGAAAGGTATATTATATTCACCAGTCGCCTCATCAAGGATATGCATGCCTCCAAAATCATTATATCCATCCCTAACTGCATATACAGCAGCTGTAGAACCACCATATATTACCTTTACATGAGCATGGGAAAGACGACTCTTAAAATCCCTAACTAGATTGTCGAGGGCGATGCTATGGCTTGTGACGATAATTAGGTCAGACGGCTTAATCCGTCGACTAAAAAGACTCACGTCCTTCACTTCACCAACGTCTATATATGTGACGTTTTCAGGGATCTCGATATATCCATCCGCATTTGCCAAGGCAGTGATAGCACCGCTTCCCCCATGTATTGGGTAGAAATAAGTCTCTCCACCCACTTTCTTCAGGAACACAGGATGATAATATTTAACACCTTCTCTACCCCTTAATATAAAACCAGCCTTAGCCTTTATCCTCGGCTTCTCAACCATACCTAATCCGGACATCCTTCTGATGATGTTTGAGAATATCCTGTCATACATCATTAGACAGCTGACTGGGAAGCCCGGCAGCCCCATTACAAGCTTATCCTCGACAACAGCAGCCATAGTAGGCTTCCCGGGACTAGCCTTTACACCATGGAATAAGATGCCCCGCCCACTCATCTTAGACAATACCTTATAGAGATTGTCTCTCAGCCCGACACTTGTAGATCCGCTCGTCACTACCACATCGTAGTTTCTAATACCACGGCTTAAAAGAGACTCCAGCTCCTCGGGAGAATCCCTAGCAATCCCCAGATACTCTGGCTCAGCACCATCCTCCAATAAACGTGTATAAAGGGTATATGCATTCACATCATATATCATACCATATTTCAGGGGGCTACCGGGGCTCATTATCTCATCGCCAGTACTTATGATAGCCACTCTAGGCCTCCTATAGACAGGGACCTCCGTGACCCCGATAGCCGCCAATACCCCTATCTCCCTGCCTCCTAATAATGTGCCTTTTCTAAGAACCGGCTCTCCATACATTACATCAGACCCCGCATATTGGATCCATTCACCTGGCTTAGCCTGTTTATACACATATACATATCCCTCTTCCTCCCGGGTATACTCCACCATAACAACCGCATTGGCTCCACCAGGTATGGGTGCCCCTGTCGCTATTTTCGCGGCTTCCCCCCTCCTAATATAGAGGACTTTGTCCGACCCGGCCTCAACCTCAGCCACAATCCTTAGTTTTACCGGATCATCTTCCCGGGCATGAGACGTATCCTCATATCTAACTGCGTATCCATCTCTAAGAGACCTATCGAAAGAAGGGACGTCGATCTTAGATACTATGTCCTCAGCCAGAACCCTTCCCCCCGCCTTATCCAGAGAAACCTTCTCGACCCCTAGGGGAGAAGGATGAAGCGCTTCATCAAGCAGTTTAACAGCCTCAACTACATCGACAAGCCTCCTGAATATCTTACTCAAGCCTCACAAACCTCCTGTAAAGCCGTATACTGACTATATCACCCTCCTCATACCCCTCAACATCCTCAGGTATTATGAGGTAACCATCTCCAAGACTGAGACTGCTCAACACCCCCGCCCCAGAAACCCAGACCGGCCTAGCCCTATAGCCATCTTCATCCCTATACAGTTTTACACGTACAAAATGCCTAGTACCAAGACGAGAGGCGACCCTCCTCATCAGCCGGGCCTCTACAACAGGAGGCATATAAACACCCTTTATACCAGATAACTTCATTAGAACCGGGGCTACAAAGACCTCCGTTGAAATCGCGGCCGCAACCGGATAACCTGGTAAGCCTATATAGGGTATAGAGCCCACCATAGCGAGTAAAACAGGCTTAGAGGGCTGTAGCGCTACTCCATGGACAAGAACCTCCCCGAAATCATCTACGATATCAGTTACAGTATCTCCAACTCCCAGTGAAGTCCCTCCAGTGGTGATGATCAGATCACTATCTTCAGCGGCATCCTCCACAAACCTCTTAATATCACTAGGCTCATCAGATAATATAACGGATCTAACAATCTCAACTGGAAAATGGCTTATCATCCCCGTTATCATAATACGATTAGTTTCCCAGATATAACCAGAGTCTAGGGGTGAACCAGGTTCCCTAAGCTCGTTACCGATTGAAGCAAGGGATACCCTTACCCTCCGATAAACCTCTATCTCCCGTATTCCAGCGCTGACAAGTGCAGCTACATCCATAGATGTCAAGGGAACACCTCCATAGACAATGACATCACCAGCCTTGACATCCTCACCCTTAACAGATACATTCTGAAGAGGAGACACAGGTGTATAAACCTCAACATAATCTCCTCTACGCATTGTATATTCAACCATGACAACGGCATCCGCACCATCAGGCATCGGGGCACCTGTATCTATCCTAACTGCCTCCCCACTAGAGACCTTACCTTTGAAGGGCTGTGCAGTCTTCGCCTCACCAATAACTTTAAGGCGGATAGGAGTTAGTTCAGAGGCTCCTGTGACATCACTCGCTTTAACAGCATATCCATCCATAGCCGCCCTGTTAAAAGGTGGCACGTCTAATGTAGAAACTATGTCGTTAACAGGGACTCTGCCAATGGCTTTATAGCCGTCAACCAACTCATGTTCAACAGCCTCAACTCTCTCCAAAATAATTTTCAGCGCCCTATCAACAGAACATAGATCTTTGAACCCTCTCTCCTTGTCGATCTTCAACTACAAACACCCCATGCCAATAATAAATAATATCCTGAATTAGTAGAGACTATATTATACAGATATCGGGTAGCGTCCTTCCACAGAGCTCCTCACCCTCCTTATAAAACGGTTCCCTTAGTAGAACAGCCTTTAGATAGAGCCTGGCAAGCTCATCGTCACTCGCGCCTTGCCTCATAGCCGTAAGGAAATCGACATGGTTATCACTTCTCATTAGACACGGCTTAAACTTACCGTCATATGTAATCCTAATCCTATCATTACCCTGGCAGAAGGCTTGGTTATCCACCGGCTTAACAAACTCGATCCATACGTTATCAGGCAGGATATAAACAGGCCTATTATGTAGGCGTCTATGCCTCACCTCCACAGCCATATCCCTAACTTTAGACTCTAGACCCTCTAGACTCACGTGATAAGCCCTATAGAAATCATCAGATATGTTTAGGAGCTCAATAAGCTGTATAACATTAGTGTCTCCACCACCTAACTCCCTACTATATTCAATTAATTTACCAAGATCATTCTCATTAACTCCCCTTAAGACTACCATATTAAGTTTAACCGGTCTCAGACCGGCATCTACAGCAGCTTCAATAGCCTTTAGGGTATAGTCAAGGGCGTCCACACCAGTTATTAGAAAATATCTCCATCGATCCATGCTATGTATACTAATATTGACCCTATTAAGGCCGTGTCTCCTAAGGTCATAGGCCAATTCAGCCAGTCTAGTGCCATTGGTAGTCATTGACACCTCCTTAATCCCCGCAGATTTTATCTCATCCAAGATATCAAGTATGTCACTCCTCAATAGAGGCTCGCCGCCGGTTAATTTAACATACTGTACACCGAATCTATTTAATATCCTTACAACCCTACCTATCTCACTCGGTGTCATAAACTCCCTGGCATCTCCATGTATCCCTTCACGGTGACAAAATACACAGTTAAAGTTACAATAGCTAGAGCTGTTTAGACTTATCCTAGCCCCTCTAACCGGACGCCCATATCTATCGTACACAACCACGATGGACACCAACAAAAAAAGATTAATAACTACTTAGTAATATAACATCGTTATTACTTCTCCCTCTCATATTTCTTTATGAAGGACTCAGCTTCTTTAATCAAGCGCTTTGTATTTTTGAAGGTAGCGAGTTCCAGCGCCTCGTTATATGTGAGCCATGCATATCCCTTATGCTCATCGGATATAATCACTTTCCTGGTGAAGCTCTCAGCCAAGAAGAATATGACTTCCTTATGCACTAGGGAATTCTTTCTCCGGTAGAAATACTCTATCTTCTTTATAAAGCCATTATAGAACCTCAGCTCTTTGATCCCGGTCTCTTCAAAAACCTCTCTCTTAGCGGTTTCTAATGGTACTTCACCGCGTTCGATATTTCCCTTAGGCAGATCCCAATGGCCCCTATGGTGTTTAAGTAAGAGATACTCTCTTACACCACCCTCCTCATAGAAGACAATGGCCCCTGCCGAACGCTCTTCAATACGCTTAGTGTTCGACGCCACTCTAAACCACCGTTTCCTTATATTTTAATAGACAAAACAACTAAAATAACATTATCATAACCATTATTTATCAACACTGGAACAAAAAATTATTTTATTGTGAAACCTATTTGGGGTGAGATATTATGGCGATGCTTAGAGTCAAATGGATAATACACTCCACATTTCTCTTAACATATGAGGGTGAGGAGACGGTTAAGATACTGATCGATCCGTTCCTTGAACCGCTTGGGGATAAGAAGGAGAGTGTCCTCGAGGAATTGACGGGAATCGACCTCGTTTTAGTGACCCATAGCCACTTTGACCACATGGGAAATGTATGTGATGTCCTAAGCAGAAACCCCCGTGCAAAATGCGTGGGAATATTTGAGATAGCAAATCATATACAAGAGAAATGCGGCGGTGGGAACGAGGCTATTGGAATGAACATAGGAGGAACATGGGTCTTTGAAAAGAATGGGTTTAAGCTCCCAATTACACTGGTACACTCCACACACTCATCAGACATCGGTGCACCAACTGGATTCATAATTAGGTTCCCAGGCTTCCCTGTATATCATCCTGGAGATACAGGGCTATTTAGTGACATGGAGTTATTCGGTAAACTATATAATATAAAACTGGCTCTACTACCAATTGGCAGCCACTTTACAATGGGTATTGATGAGGCGGTTGAGGCGACTAGGCTATTGAAGACAGAATATGTGATACCAATGCATTATAAGACGTTTCCAGTTATAGACGCAGATCCCGAGGAATTCAAGAAAAAGGTCAGTGAAAAGACCTGCGCCGAGGTTGTGGTTATAAACCCAGGGGGAGAACACATCTTCAAATTCTAAACCATTTATCCCCGAAACCTTTTTTAATTCATTTTTTACCTAGAAACTACCTAGCTAGATCAGGAGGTAAATTATATTATCATTATTAAATAAAAACCGAGAGTTTATTTATTATAACTAAATACCTTTATAGTCAGATAGATGGTGACAAACATGAGTATAGACATGATAATGGGTATAGATAAAAGTATACAGCTTGAGCCGAGGGTAAAGAAAGATGAGGATTTTGTGAATAAGGTGCTGAAAGACGAGGTACTAACATTTGCTGAGAAGATACTTACTATAAAGAGGATTGACGAGGAGAAGGAGATAGCCTATAAGGATGACATTATAGTTGCTTCACCTGACTTGACGATGGCTACTGATGGCACAGGCCCCCTCGCAATCAAAGTCTTTAGAGAGTTGGGTGATGGAGACTTATTTGACCCTAAGAGAGTACTTCTGGTAACCGACCACACCTTCCCCGCATCCAACGAGAGAGTAGCCCTACTCCAGAAGATGCTTAGGAACTTTGCTTTCGAGAAGGGAGCCTACTACACCGAGGGAAATATATGTCACCAGTATCTCCTCGATGTATTCGATGTCCCAGGAATGCTCTTACTAGGTGCCGACTCACATACTGTAACAGCCGGGGCTGTAGGCGCCTTCGCAACCGGAGTAGGCAGCACTGAGATAGCTAGTATATGGAAATCTGGGAGCACATGGCTTAGGGTACCGCCATCATTCAAAGTAACGTTGGATGGCGAGATTCCAAAGGGCGTATACTCCAAGGACCTAATACTATATATTATTGGCGAGGCAACTATAGATGGGGCTACATATATGAGTGTAGAGTTTACAGGCTCTGCAGTTAAACAGCTATCTATAGAGGCTAGGGCCACAATGTCTAATATGAGTGTTGAGATGGGGGCCAAGGCAGGTATCTTCCCACCTGATGAAGTCACTATGAAGTTCCTAGAAGAGGTAGGTAGGAAGCCGATGTACTGGATCACACCTGGCAAGGAGGCTACATATGATAAGGAGATGTTCGTTGATGTCACAAAGATGGAGCCCATGGTTGCAGTTCCCCATAGCCCTGGGAATGTAAAGCCAGTTACAGAGGTTGAGGATGTCGAGATAGATCAGGCATTCCTCGGAAGCTGTACAAATGCCCGTCCAGAAGACTTGTTTATAGCCGCTGAGATAATTAGAAAGGCCTTGAAACAGGGTAAGAAAACTCATCCAAAAGTCAGGTTTGTAGTGACACCGGCCTCAAGGAGAGTCTACGACAAGGCCCTTAAAGAAGGTATAATAGACCTCTTCCTCAAATTCGGCGCAGTTGTAACCAACCCAACATGCGGAGCATGTGTAGGGACACATCTGGGGATATTGGCGTCAGAGGAGGTGGCGATATCGACGAGCAATAGGAACTTTATAGGTAGAATGGGTGCCAGAGACAGCTTTGTATACCTAGCTTCACCAGCTACAGTAGCCGCAAGTGCAATTGAAGGAAAAATAACTGATCCAAGGAAATATCTATAACTCATTAAACTTCTATATTCCACTTCTTTTATTTTCCAATTAAGATATACAAATTAAGTTTTTTCTATAGATGATGTGTTAGAGGAGTAAATAAAAAATGGGAGATATGGTTTAGAAGGGATTTGAGGAAATTAGGTTATAAGAGGCTTTTAGAAGAACCTCCCCAACCTTCTTAATGTCATCAACAGAAACACGCTCATCATATGAGTGTATCCTCCCAGGCTCTCCAGGCCCGTAGATAACTGCGTCACTACCTACTTTCCTGAAGAAACGTCCATCAGTTGCACCTGCAACGAGGTGTTTAGTGACCTCGAAGCCCATAACATCCTTACTGGCCTCTAAGATACTCTGGATAATCGGGCTGTCAGGATCTGTATAACTCGGGTTCTCTCCCCTATCACTAATTATCTTCGCACTACCATCATACTTGGCTAGGATATCCTCAACCATCTTCCTAACATCATCTTTCGTCCATCCATGTGGAATTCTTATATCTACATCGATCTCAGCCCAGGAGGGAACTATGTTTATTTTGTCTCCACCCCGTATCATCCCAACATTTATAGAGAGACTTTTATATAGCCTAGAGAGACTGGGTTTTTTGAAATATTGCGCGACAATGAAGCCGCTATTCTCAACAACATCTTTAAGCTTCTCCGGGACATCAACAGTCTTCTCACTAAGCTTGTATATCTCGTCACCTATCTTCAATACCTTCATAATCGCGTTATCCCCTACATGTGGAGATAGGCTTGCATGGGCTGGAAAACCCTCTACCCTAATCGTAATGTTATATACTCCCTTCTCCCCAATCTCAAGCCTGAAGCTCGTCGAAGGCTCACCAATAACTACATACTTAGGTCGAATACCTACTTTATCGATTAGGTATCTGGTCCCCAGCCTACCCCCAGTCTCCTCATCAGGAACTAGAGATAAGCCTATCCTCCTCGGCAAACCTTCCCAATACCTAGTTAATATCTCGAATACCTTGATCGTGGCCGCTACACCAGCCTTCATATCACTTGAACCACGTCCATATAAGTATCCGTCTATAATCTCTCCACCAAAAGGGTCTACAGTCCATTTAGAACGCTCTCCAATTGGAACCACATCAATATGGCCGTTGAAATGCAGGAAGTCATGCTCCTCATCTCTCCCAGATTTGAGATATAGCGTTATAACCCCCTTCTCAGGCTCATAGGCCTCATAGTTTAGACCAGCGTCGTTAAAATAGTCCCTAAGGAACCCCGTTATCTCGGTCATGTCTCCAGGAGGGTTTACACTGGGGATCTTCACAAGCTCCTGAGTCAACTTTATTAAATCATCTTCCTCCTCCTTAAACTTCCTCATCAGGAAATCCGCATCTACCATAGTGCATCCACTCGGTAAACAACTCTATAGTATAACCTAATATAAGGTAACACTGCAAATAAAAACTTTCATATCTTAATACAGCAGTAAATACAAGAATAGGGGATGTACCCCGCCAGACCGACACCTACTCATTGAGATGCCTTATCAGCATACCCTCGTAGGTGCGTGAGTGGCGGGGCCAAACTATATTATTTACCTTGGAAAATTAAAGTTAGAATGTAGGTTTATTACGTTAAAATAAATCTGGATGACTATACACTATACTATTATTAGGATGGAGAGCAGGGTATAGACTCTATCTGCATCTGGAGGTGATATGATACATGAAGATTAGGGAGATGGTCTCAGCCAACCCAATACTTCAGATAACCTACTCAGCGATAATGACGGTAATAGTATTCATCTTTACAGTTGTCTTCAACGTATATATCGTTCAGACAAGAGGCTACTTCAACATCGGTGAGACAGGAGTCTACATAGCAGCGATAACAGGCGGTCCATTCGTGGGTATGGTGGCCGGCGGCTTTGGGTCAATGCTTAGCGATGTAGTACTTGGATATTCACAGTATGCACCTGGAACACTCGTTGTAAAAGGTGTTGAGGGGTTTGTCGTTGGATACCTTGCGATGAAGCTTGAGACCATCTTTAGGGGGAAGGGTAAGAGGCCTATTGGAGTATTGCTGGGAATATTATTTGGTATACTCATGTATATAATCGGTAAGGAGTTTTATGTAGGCACTGCAGAGATATCGATAAACTTGTTTGGAGCAAACACGATGACCATTGACTTCTCAGAGGTAATATGGGGATTATCAGCAGTGATAATAATTATCCTAGTAATAGGATTATCATGGATGAAACCCAACTACATTGGATACATATTATCTACAATAGTAGGTGGGATGACTATGGTATTAGGATACTTTTTATATGAACAAGTTATACTAGGAGTAGCTGCATTGGCTGAAGTACCTTTCAACACTATGCAGATGTCTATAGGGACAGCGCTCTCACTATTAGTAGTGAGTACAGTAGAAAAAATATGGATAGAGAAAAAGGAGAAATAAGGGAGATGTGGCTACTAAATTAGCAGCCGCATCCCACTGCAAACATCCCGTAGCCCTGGGTCGATATACCGTCGACAACAGCTGATACAGAGATTGAGCCTAGAGTCCTAACCTTCTTAAGAGACTTGCCCTTGAAGTTAGGCGCTCCATGTCCCTTAAACTGATGACCCATGCCCTCCCCTGCCTCAGCACTGGAGTGCATAGCCTCACCACCTTCCATTTCACCACTATTCCTCATGGGCTTCCTAAACTGTGCACCCGTGAACACGATGGACACTGTGGCGCCATCATCATTTACGGCCGTGATCTCACCACTTACAAAGCCATATTCATCTACAACAGCAGATCCAGATACATTGTCTAGGACTGTGATAGTGGTATTCTCATCAGCGATCTTATAAACCAGCTTACCACCAGTTATCTCATAGTATTTGTTAACATCATCCATATCCACTGGAGAGATCTTTATCCTACCTGCAATAAGATATACGGTGCCGTCCTCTGCCTGTGTCTTAGCGATAAAATGAACTATCCTCGTTACATTACCTGTCTCTCCATCCTCGGTAGACGGTGAGAACATATATGCCTGTCCAGTGTACGCTGCTACAGCATCGGTATACATTGCTACGGCGAATAAGGCCACTATAAATATGGCCAATATCCCTAAACCAATTTTCTTACCATCCATCAAACATCACCACTAAATCAAGGTTGGGTGTATTTAAGAGCCTTATGAACCATTCATATAGACGAATCGTCTATGTATACAAGGAATTTTCTATATGTATATCCAGGGACAATATCTATTATTATAATGAGCAGTATACTCTACACGATATGCGGTCTTTGGGGTGAAGCAACTCTAAACATGATTATATATCTCATATCATCTGTTTCTCAAATGGGTAAACTTAGGCCTGATCTAGCCATGATAATGTTCGCGGACAATATCCTCACCCTATTATCAGGAGTGACGGCGCTCGCTATAGGAATATTCCTAGGTCTTAGATACCTTGATATAAAGGATAGGCTTGTACTTTACATGTCCATCTCCTTTCTACTCATTGGAATAGGCATTATACTTGAGCCAGCCACAACAATGTTGATGGTCAAGAGATATATCCGGCATACCGCCATAATAGAGATACCTGCTACAGCCACAATTAGGACGCTGTGGATCACCTCACTAATACTTCAGATAATTGGGTTCCTAGGGATAATAGCATCATACTATAGGACACTGACTCCAAGGGATTATGAGGTAACCCTCTCTGCATTAGGAATAGCATACTTAGGTATTATTGGGGCAGTGCCATATCTTATACTCCTCATTCTAGCTTCATACCTCTCTTCCATAACCCTATCCAGATACATATTATATAAGACAAAAGGTAACCTCATTATATTCATCGGGTTCACCGCTTTAATGCTAAGCTATATAATGATTATACTCTCCTTGATTGAGCCATACCTATCTATCGGTGCTGAACTATCTCGGTTCATCGGATACATACTCATGCTAGTGATATTTATAACTCCGCCAGAGGAGAAGTAGATGAAGAAGGGGAAGATGCAGTATCGAAGTAGGATAAGGATACTTTATGACATAATTGAGAATATTCATTATCTTAGGGAGGAGGAGGGTAGGGCCCCACCCACTAGAGTGATGTTTTTTGCAAACCTGTCTTACGAGAGGTTTACAGAGTATTTGGAGGAGTTGAAGAATAGAGATATCGTCTCCGAAGATGAATATGGCCTATATTTAACTCAGAAAGGCATGAAGTTTAGAGACGAACTTAAGAAAACGCTTATGTCCCTAAGGGCATTTGGATTCGAGCTCTAGATGAGGTATCATCCTTATTCATATCTTAGTGCAACGACTGGCATGACCTTCGATGCTCTATAAGCAGGTATTAAACCACCTACAATCCCTACGAAAGCCGCCATACCCATGGACAGCCCGATGAGCTCGGGGGTAATAGCTGGAGAAGCGTGGAGAACCACCCTACCAAGCCTAAATGATTTGGATGCTAGGATATATGCGCCTATCGTCCCAATGGATATCCCTGTCAAACCTCCTATGATACTCATTATAGTGGCTTCAGTCAATATCAATATCATTATATGTAGGCTTGAGTAGCCTATAGCCTTTAAAACCCCTATCTCCCTAGTGCGTTCAATAACTGATGTAAACATCGTAGCCATAATCCCAGTGACAGCCACTACAAATGCTGAGATAGATAGTGAGAAGAGGAGGAAGTTAAGTGTATTAATAACAGATCCAACTGACTGGGCTATCCTCTCGAAAGCCACGACCTCAACTAGATCCTTATACCTATCTTTAATTGACTCTGTAACCGAGGAGATATAATGCGAATCCTTTACAGTAACTAATACACCAGAATATTTAGACATTCCTAGAATAGCTCGTCCAGCCTCCAGAGGGAGAAATACGGTTGCATCAGGGTTCATGACAAGGGCGTTTCCATATCTATCTAGTATCCCGATTACCCGGATAT
>JALTNJ010000183.1 GCA_027000765.1 Nitrososphaeria archaeon
ATATAAGCAACTTTATTTTTTCTAACTTGTATCTGCTTGTCTACAGCATTATGCACAATATTGTATTTTGCCCCTACAAACCACTTTACATACGGCGGATTCCACTCCAAGATTTTACTAGGCTCCTTATACCACTCTATACCAGTTTCCCTGACCATCTCACTCCAGAACCACTCTATGTCTTTAGCTTTCTCAAGAAGCTCCTCATACGTCTCTATGGCATGTTTATCCATGAAGGACTTTATATTAGAGGATTCTACAAGTTCAGGCGGTGGATAAAAGACCCTCCCTTCTCTCAACAGGCTTTCTATAGCCTCCCTATCACTTTCATTTTTCATAATAAAAATTATTATTATAGCAAGAATAAATATAGCAAAAAGAAAAATCTTGTTTTCCCATGTATATCTGGCCATTTTACATTTAATATTCTTATAAGAAGGAGATATAAATGGTGGTGGACCCGCCGGGAATTGAACCCGGGACCTCCGCGTTGCAAGCGCGGTGTGCTACCACTACACCACGGGCCCACTATAATTTTACATTTTATATTAGTTATGTCTCCAGTTTTTAAGTGTTTAAAGATTCCCGAAATATCTAGTTATAGTAATCTATAGAATAACATCTAGAAATATTTCTTTGATATTCTATCTTAGAATACTTGTGGATAATGTTTTTTGTGTGAAGTTAGGAAGGGGATATTAGGATTACGTTATCTCCCCTTATAATTATATTTCCAAGCGTCTCTGGATTATCAGACTGAATATGCTCGGCATCCTTTAGAAATAGATTTAGATGCTCATCATATCCTGCGAGGATCCCTCTAATTAGCCGACCACCCTTTATTTTAACTATTACAGGGGTGTTTATGCTGTTTCTCAGAAACTTTATCGTTAAATCTGTAGGCATGTTTCCACCATCGTAAATACTATTTATTCACATATTCATCTAAAAAACAAATATATAAACGTTATTATTACATCCCCAAGTATATCGTAATCATTTACTTATTATTTTGAACTAGTTCCTAAAATAAAACCATACTCTACTCCTGAAACCTTTAACGCGATGTTTGTGTTCCCGTCCATACCGTTTTAATGGTTTAGACAGATGTCTAATTGATCGATAAGGAGGAAGAGATAAATGAGGGATCCACATACTTCGATATATCTTGGATGAGTGTGGTACTTTAATATGATATCTACATTTTTCACATTCATATCCCGAGGACTTGCCTAGACTCTCCATTCTAGATCCGCAACTTGGACAGATAGGCTTAACATCCGATTCTCTATAGATAGGTACTGAGCAAAATGATATGATTTGGGTATTAAAGAGAAGATTTGTATGATATCTAGATGGTTTGAATACTCCTCCCAAAATCATCTTGTCTCCTTTTTTGAGAATATCCAGGAATTCTCTAAGTCTACCTGACGGTTCATAGACCATAACTTCAACGAGATTACTATTGACAATGGCGTTTGAATGTAGATGGCCTCCTTTGTCTCTAAAGGGGTTGGAACATAGTTCAAAGACACCAATATATTGGTTAAAGGCTTCTATTGATTGTCCTCTATAATGTATTAGCCGTTTAAAGTGTTCATTCGTGCCTTGGTTAGTAACATAAATAATCCATCTATCGTAAGATACATATTTCTCGATGTTTCTAAATATCTTGATAATCTTGGATATACGATCGCCCCGTATACCAAGTACTACTGGATCGGGGCCGTGAGGAGTCCAGAGGATATTTTTCCTCTCTAGATCGACGTGTGCGAAGGTATATTCATCCTCCCAATTTAAACTAGGTGCAATATTAAGAGCTCTATCCCGGTCTCTAATACTCAACTTTCTATATACCAATAACTCGTACGTATAATCGTGGGGAAGATAATTTCCTATCGCCGCCAGTGAGCCGATCAATCCTCGGCGTCCATATGGAGAGACTATCTTAATTATGTGGCTTCCTAAGTAGCTAATTAATGACTCCAGTTCATCATGAGAAATTATCCTATATAACGCTTCCGAAGAAAATAGATTTATTTTTTCATAGGTTTCTCGCGTGATTTTAGAACCGTCCAAAACCACTATACCTGGCTGAGTCCCTGGCCTTAATCCATCGTTTAAAAGAATATACTCATGTAATGATTTTTCCAACCAGTTTAATAAGAAGGGAATCCTATTCTTTGGAAACATTGCTTCAATTGCTACAGCCCCATTTCCTCGTGTTCTCCATGGAGTATCAGGGTTCAGCCTAATTAACCTTGGATAATCTGTTAAATAGCCTCCAGAATCTATGATTCTCTTTACTATATATGTTGCAAAATGCGTAGTGCAACCTCCAGCATAGCTATCGATATCATCGAGACCGATTAATAGGTATTTCATCAATTTTATTCAAGATATTTTTTAGATAACAATAAGATAAAAAGATATTCTAGACGTGAAACAACTGCACAATACATGGAAAATACTAGGTAGATTATAGTTAGGGAATAGTAAAATAAGGAAATGAAATTATTGGCTATGTAGTTCCAGCCACTATTAAAGTCTGTGTAGAAGTAACTTTATCCAACCTTCTTATCTTCCAAGTGACTATTTTTCTTATCTGCTCCATGGTATCAGCTTCTATTTTAGCTACAATATCATATACTCCAAAGACAACCTCAGCCTCCAGAACCTCGGGCTCTTTTAGCAACTGCTCTTTTACCTCCTCTTCAGCTCCTACTTCCGTTGTTATCAAAACATAAGCTCTTGCCAAAGTGGTACACCTCCAAACATATAATATATAGTATGAAAACTAAATAAATTAGTTTCCTCCATGACCTAGCCGTAGTCCTCCTTCTGTTTAAAAGCGGGATCAGTCTAAGCGGCTTACCCGACCCTCATATCATAGGGTCAACTTAGCCTTGCTCCCCCATGCCAGGTGGCCGTTTCAACTTCTCCAAGCCTCGTCAGTGGATCTTCATCCTCATTAAAAGCTTGGAGAAGTATCGTTTCTGCTCCACCTGGAGGCGGTCTCCCGCCTGAGCCTCACGGCTCCACGGTTAATCGGGAGGGAGGACCTTCCTTAGGCATATGCCCTACCCGCTCACTAGGTCATGGAGGAAACTCTGCAAAGAGCCTCACACGACTATCCCAATGTGGGCTATGTGTATTTGTGGTGTGGTGCTGCCTGAAGACCCCTTATCCCGACGCCTCCGGCGATTGGGAGTGGATGGCTAAGGCGGTCGGCCGAAGCCTTCCGCCGTACACCACCACCCCATCAACGGGGTGTTCTACCCCAGCCGTCGCACCATGGATACCTCCTCCGAAGAGGAGGATCTCCATGGTGATGGCCGTCTATTTTTGAGACGGGCTTCGGGCTTAGATGCCTTCAGCCCTTATCCCGGGGGGCGTAGCTTCGGGGCGCTGCCCTATCGGACAACCCCTTCACCAG
>JALTNJ010000184.1:0-2212 GCA_027000765.1 Nitrososphaeria archaeon
ATTGAGGTCATACCAAGTTGTTGTTGGATTCACATTGTAGTAACATGTGGAGTAATATTTTTTATACCCATAAATTAGATCTAGATTTATCATTTCGCGAAGGAAATCGTCAATATCCTGAGAGTTCTCTGGTGGAGCTATATATAGCACATGGTATTGCTCTGTGGGACCGTGTACCCTCTTCAGATATACCCAGAAGTCAATTATCGAGAAGAATTCATCAATAACATTAAGATACGCAGGATTTACATCTGCGAATACTACATGCTTCTTAAGTCCAAGATAAGTATGGTAGATATTAGTATGTAATCTCAGTAGTTTCTTTCTAAATAGTCTGTTTAACCTATATCTAATGGTCGATTCTGGGATCCCTAGCTCCTTTGCAATCTTATAGAGATTTCTAGGACCGAACTTCCCTAAACCTTCAATTATCATTAAATCAATTATATCATATTTAATTTTACTATGTTTTAAAATACTTAATTTTTTACTCCTCATATCTACTCAATATAAAAAAAGGAAAATGGATATATTAATTTTTCCTTCTATCCTGGATATGCCGTTGGATCGATTTCGTCGCCGCCTCCCCCAACCAGTAGTCCGAAGCCAGATGAAGCGAGTACAGCGAAGTTCTTGACTGATGGGACGACGAAGGTCTCAACAACGCTTACGGCCACGGGCATTATTACGGCGCTCAACACTATTAATAAAAGAAATATTGCCGCTTTCATATTGCATCAATTTTTATATTTCGCAGAACTCACAGTTAAATTTTTATTTAGTATCAAAACCCTATGATGTAAATATTTTTTGGTAATAATTTATGCATAAAAATTTTGGACTATTTATATATAGTTTCTATAGATTCTTGAATCCTTTCTCCATGTCCTCTATCAGATCCTCGAGGTCTTCTATGCCTACTGAGACTCTTATCAGCGAGTCTTTTATACCTACTTTGAGCCTCTCCTCCCTTGGAACTGATGCGTGGGTCATTAGTGCAGGTATCTCTATCAGTGATTCGACGCCTCCAAGGCTCTCAGCTAAGGCGAATATCTCAAGCGCCTCGACAAATTTCCTCGCTTCTTCAAGGCCGCCTTTCAACTCGAATGAGAGCATTCCACCATAGCCCTTCATCTGTCTCTTCGCCAAGTCATGCTGTGGATGTGACTCCAGCCCAGGGTAGTATACCTTGTCTACAAGCGGATGATTCTCCAGATACTCCGCTATCCTCAATGCATTATACTGATGCCTCTCCATCCTGACGGCGAGTGTTTTCACACCCCTCATAACTAGCCATGAGTCGAAAGGCGATAGTATGGCTCCAACCGCGTTCTGGTGGAAACGCATCTTCTCATGCAGCTCGTCATCACTGACCATTACGGCTCCTCCCACGACATCTGAGTGGCCTCCAAGGTATTTTGTGACGCTGTGTACAACTATGTCCGCGCCTAGTGTAAGCGGCTGCTGGAAATATGGGCTTGCAAATGTATTGTCTACGACAACTATCAATCCATGTTCATGGGCTAATTCAGATATAGCCTTTATATCAGCTAGCTTCATAAGCGGGTTTGTAGGGGTCTCTATCCAGACCATCCTAGAACTCTCCATAATCGATTTCTTGAATAGAGCTAGATCTCTTAGATCAACATATGTAAAGCCTATTCCGAAACGCTCCATAACCCTGTTGAAAAGCCTCTTCGTCCCTCCATAGAGGTCGTCGAACGCTATCACGTGGTCGCCTTTCTTAAGGAGACTGAGTAGAATAGTGGTCTCAGCCGCCAATCCCGATGAGAATGCCAGGGCATATTTAGCGTTCTCAAGAGCGGCGAGCTTCTTCTCAAGGTTATCCCGGGTAGGGTTTGCTGAGCGTGAATATACGTATCCCGACTCAACCTCATCGAGACTCTCCTTCGCGAATGTCGTCGATAAATGTATAGGGGATACAACATCCCCATACTGCATCCTCTTAGGCTCCTCACCTACATGGATCGCTTTAGTCGTAAACCCCTTCATACCATTATCAACTCCCTTAAAACCTCCTCTTCACACGTGTTAAAACCATTCTCCCTCATCCACTCATCATTAAAGATCTTGGTCAGATAATTCCTCCCCGTATCGGGGAAGATTATGACCACACGCCTACCACTAATATTATTGTCCCTGAGGTATTTGACTGCACCGTATAACGCGGCTCCAGATGAGCCTCCGGCTA
>JALTNJ010000184.1:2222-3426 GCA_027000765.1 Nitrososphaeria archaeon
CTCCAGCTTCGCTATTAACCTGGTCATTGCAAAGGCCTTCTCATCCTCAACCACTATGACCTTGTCTACAAGGCTGAGGTCAATTGTATCTGGCAGGATATCCTCGCCGATACCCTCGACTAGATAGGGATGTGCATATTTCATAGCCTCATCAGGCGGTGTACCATCCTTGACTATGTGGAATATTGATCCCTTCGGGTCTACGCCTACGACAGTAATATTATTATTCTGTTCCTTCAGGTATCTGCTCACTCCAGTTATAGTTCCACCCGTACCCATTCCAGCGACGAAGATATCCAGCTTACCATCTATCTGCCTCCATATCTCCCTCGCGAGGGTCATGTAATGCGCTAGTGGATTATACTCGTTGAAATATTGGTCTGGGACATATGCATATGGGCCTTCAGGCACATCCATATCCATTAATGCCTTTAGAGTCTCTTCATCACCCTTATCTACAAGGCTCTGTAGATACCCAACTATCTCCCGGAGCTCCTCCCGACTAACCATCTTACCACGCTTCAGAATAAGCTTCCTAAGTATATGGGCTACAGTATAGTATGATAATGGTGAGTAGAATGGGGCCTCGGTAGGCGTCCTAATTATCAATGCCCCTAGGGAGCGTAGGAGAAGCTCCTTCTCCAGACTCATCTTCCTCGGTAGGGTGAAGACAGCCTGATAACCCCGTACCCGTGAGACCAGAGCCAAACCGACGCCGGTATTACCCGCGGTAGGCTCTATCACGACGCTTCCCCTAGCTATTCTACCCTCTTCCTCAGCCTTCAATAGCATGTAGACGGCTATGCGGTCCTTGATGCTCCCACCTGGGTTAAAGGCCTCCAACTTTGCATATAGCTCGTTATCCAAGTTGAAATACTCCTCGATCTTATGTAGCCTTACAAGCGGTGTCCAGCCTATCGTCTCGAGGATGTTGTCATATGCTTCATATATTTTGGGCTCTCCAAACATCACTCCTCCCCCAACCAAATCATGTTTGGTGTCTCTATAACAATGTTATTTCAATAAATAATAGTGTGATGCCCTATTTTAGGTTTTCAATGTAAACCTCCTTATAGCCACATGATATTTATATCTTTCCCAAGACCTCGGGGTTTACCACATAGTCCCTGGGAATATTATTCTCTACGAAGAATTGCTTAAGTAGTTTATAGACGAGTTTCGCTGTGCCTATCTTAGCCTCCTC
>JALTNJ010000185.1 GCA_027000765.1 Nitrososphaeria archaeon
ACACGGGTTTTCCATACTTCCCCATTGGGACCCTTGATATCCATGATCTTCCTAGCCAACTCGCGTCTAACAGACTCATATTCACTAGGCTCTACAACGCCATAGGCCTCCCTATTCTTTACATTAAAGAATATCCTGGCATAGTATCCACCCCATCCCCATGCAACTGTCTTACTCCAATCCACATCAGCCTCCGACAACCTAGTTCCAGGCTTAACATCGCCCTTGAGAACTAGATAACCTTGTTCTACAAGCCAATCGTTCACTGCAAATGCGCCTTTCATCATCTTAGCACCATGATCTGAGACGATTAATACACCCGTATCATCACCCGCTGCATCGAGGAGCTGCCCTAGTATTTCATCGAGTAGGATATAGTACTTTAGGATAGCGTCGCTATACTCCTCATTATACGTATAATTTGGGTGATTCTCATCCATATACTTCCAGAAAGCGTGTTGTATACGGTCGAGGCCTATCTCCATATATATGAATAGGTTCCATGGCTTTGTCTTAGCCATATGGACAGCAACCTTACCATGTTGCCTAGTCATCTCAAAGATCTCCCGTAGTACACTCGCCCTATCCTCCTTCCTAAACGGTACGTCAAAGATGAAATCGCCTACAAGGTACTCAACCTCCTGTTTAAGGGACTCTGGATAAGTATATTGTGACTTTGAGGAGGGTGTGAGGAAGCCGGATATCATCCATCCATTAATCGGATAAGGAGGGTATGTTGGTGGTATACCCATTACAAAAGTCTTGTATCCCTCCTCCCCCAGGTAGTTCCATACTTTTCTTGCACGTATAGATCTACTGCTGGGTATAGTGAACTCCCGATAATCATGGTTTTTCCTATGTCTAAATCCATATAAGCCGAGTTCACCCGGCTCTTTACCCGTCATCATAACCATCCAAGCAGGTATTGTTATCGGTGGATCGCAGCTCTTCATAGGGCCATATAATGATTTCTCCATGAGCCGGGAGAAGTTCGGCAGCTTATCCCTAAACTCCTTGAATAAGAGACTCGGTGGAGCCGCATCCAGTCCAAAGACCAAAAGCTTCCTACTCATATCACTAGCACCATATTCCTAAATATATCCAAGTTCCCTGACGATTGATAAGACTTTTGACGCACACTCCTCGGGAGTCATCTTAGACGTGTCCACAGTGACCTCCGGATTCTCAGGCTCCTCATAGGGATCGTCTATACCCGTCATATGCTTGATCTCACCGGCCAAAGCCCTTCTATAGAGACCCTTCGGATCCCTCTCTATACATACCTCCAAGGGGCATTTTACATAAACCTCGATGAAGTCCTTGATCAAGTCCCTAGCCATCTTCCTCACATCCCTATATGGTGAGACGAAGGATGCTATGACCACAACACCGTTCCTAGCCAGTAGGTGGGAGACATAAGCCACTCTACGGAGATGCCTTGTCCTATCCTCCCTTGTAAAGCCTGCCTCGGGGCTGAGCCAGGGCCTGACTGAGTCGCCGTCAAGCATCTCAACCTTCCTACCCATATCCCTAAATATCTCCACCAGCTTCCTAGCCACGGTAGACTTGCCGCTTGCCGGTAGTCCAGTCAGCCATATCACGAATCCCTTTTCATCACAACCCATATCCTCATCACCCTACTCTACAAAAGGCTTTTCAAAACTTAGGATCGTCTCAGCGACCTCAGGCCTAATTACCTCCTCTGGAGGCGCCTTCCCCTCCATGATATGCCTCCTTATCATGGTTCCACTAAACCGTAGACGGACATTCTCATCATGGGGACATATCTTCTCATGCACTATCCCCCCACATCTACGGCAGTAGAAGAATTCTCTGAAGAATAATGGCGTTATCCCCAGGTCGGGGAACTCATTGAATATCTCCTGGGCTTCATAAGGCCCATAGTAGTTGCCTACCCCCGCATGATCCCTCCCTACGATGAAGTGTGTACAGCCAAAGTTCTTCCTCATAATAGCGTGGTGAATAGCCTCCCTAGGCCCAGCATACTTCATCTCATACCTCACTATGCTTAGGACTACGCTCTTCTTAGGATAGTAGTTGGCTATCAATGTTTCATACGCCTTTAGAATCACCTCATCCCTGAAGTCACCGGGTTTCTTCCTACCGATAACTGGGTTTATGAAGAGGCCGTCTACAAATGCCAGGGAAGTCTTCTGGATATATTCATGCCCAATATGCGGAGCGTTCCTAGTCTGGAACCCGACTATGGTCCTCCATCCACGTTCTCTAAAGACGACCCTCGTCTCGATTGGGCGTAGAGTATAACGTTCATACTGGTTGGGGAGATGGTTTAAAAGCTCTATAGGACCGCCTACAAGCAGCTCCCTCTTATTATATACCCTGGCTACACCGGGATGATTAGGGTCTTCAGTCTTGAACACCATCCTAGCATAATTCTTCTTATCATACTCATAGATATCCTCGACCACCATAGTCGCGATAGGGGTTCCTTCAGAATATATGGCTATTTGATCCCCCTCCTCAAAGGACTCTGCATCCTCCTTGGAGACGTCTAATGTTATTGGCATGGTCCATGGAAGGTCGTTTGATAGCCTCATGAGGTCGAGGACGGACTCGAAGTCCTCCCTAACCATGAATCCAGTGAGTGGACTATATATTCCATAAGCTATGTTCTCAAGGTCAACAGCGGTGTCCCTATCGATATCTACACGTGGCAGTTCACTGATCTCATCCAATATCCTCTCCCGCCTACTGTCCTTCAAGACCCTATAGACAAGTCTCCCTCCATGAGGCTTCGAGACCATATCCTATACACCTCCAAGCATAAAACCAGATGTTAAATGTATCCGAGGGCCCTAAGCCTCTTCTTAATCTCCTCAAGATCCTCCTTTGTAAAGGGCTCCTCCTGAACCTCAGACTCATGCATCGCGACAACTTCCCTCAAGACATAGGTCACGTAGTCCGATACAGATTTAAATCCCTTTCCCTCGATAAGCTTCTGAATCCTAGTGTATAGGGTCCTAGGTATAGATACAGTAGTATATTTACCGGACGGTTTCTTCTCACTCATGTTTTTAATTATATATAATTACATTTAATTAAAAATCATACATACATGGTTGATGAAGTATATATCCCTACTTTCTATTTCCTGAGAACTTCATCACGAGCCTCTCATACCTTATGATTACTTCTACTATGGCACCTATAATTGGGAAATCCCTATATGCAGCCTCAAAGTTGTGGAGATCGTTCTCGGTGACCAGCCTCGTAACTGGGAGGAGGGTCAGCAGGATCACGAGATATAGTAGGAGGTAGAATATGAGTGTGCCCCATGTATGCCCCAGCTGGACCCTCTGCCTCATAAGCCATAGTAGGAGACTGATGAGGAGGGAGACTAGATATATGGGAAATAGGCCGGTTAAGTTGAAG
>JALTNJ010000186.1 GCA_027000765.1 Nitrososphaeria archaeon
TGAATAATACACGGCTGGGGCTCCGCTGGATTGGACGCCTATTACCTCTATATTCCTATCGATGTTTTTCGCAACGATGCAGGCTCCGCTTGCTCCGCTTCCTCCTCCTACAGGAACTATTATAGTATCTACGTCTGGAAGGTCTTCAAGCACTTCTAAATATATCGTGGCTACTCCAGCGATCAGATAAGGCTCGTCTCCAGAGTGTACATATCTTACGCCTTTCTTTACTAACTCTTTCTCTGTCCATTCCTTAGCCTCATCAAAGTCCTTTCCATGGAACACTACTTTGGCTCCAAATGACCTTATAGCCTCTACCTTATACGGATTAGCGTCTTCAGGCATTACTATAGTGGCTTCGACACCATACTTCATCGCTGCATAGGCTATCGACTGCCCATGATTTCCTGTTGAGACCGCTACGACTCCCCTCTTCTTTTCTTCGTCACTTAGATGAGCCATCAGGTTAAGTCCTCCCCTAACTTTGAAGGCGCCTGTAACCTGCTGGTTCTCACATTTTACATATATATCTGCATCAAGCTCCTCTGATAGCCTTCGGTTATAGATGAGTGGCGTCCTCCTCACGAACCTATTTATCATTTTACGAGCTTCAAAAACATCTGATAATCTCGGTATCCATATACTCTTCAATTAATACAACCTCCATTGGAGAGGAATATAAAATCCCCTCAACTAATTGCGTTAAAAATAATAATTATAGATGAAGTATCTTAATATCTTACATTTTACTCAATGTGTATTCATTTTGTGAAGACATACCATGTCCCTATGCCGACTGCACATATGTCTCCCTTTGAATTAAATATTTTTCCCTGGCATACTATAGTTGTTCTCCCCGCTCTAATAACTTCTCCTACAGCGACATACGGCTCTGTCTCTTTTGTTAAAGGTTTTAGAAAGTTTATCTTAAGCTCCATAGTGACCTGATTAACTCCTTTGTTGACGGTCATAGCGGCTAATCCACATACTTGGTCTATTACGGTCATTATTGCTCCTCCGTGGAGCATGCCGCCTATACGGGATAATTCCTCTTTATATGGGAACTCTATCTTCGCCTTTCCCTCTGCCACCTCGATAAGCCTCATGTCAAACAATCTATAAACTGGGCTCCTTTGTCTAAAGGCCTCATGGAGAATATCCTTGGCATCTTTATTTCCAGTGATAATTTCTCTAATCAACTGCAGTGGAAGCTTATCCATAATACATTACACCTATCTATTTAACTCTACTCTAGATGATGCTATACCTCTTCGATCTCTATTTTATATGTAAGATCGGCACCTGCTTCCTTTAATGTTAAGGAGGCACTACAATATTTGCTTAGGCTCATCTCAACAGCTCTTTCAACCTTCTTCCTATCTATATTGACCCCCTTGATTTTATACACCAACTCTACCTTCTTATATATCTTGGGATACTCCTCTCTACGTTCTCCATCAACCTCTACAACAAGTTCCCTAACATCTTGACGCATCTTCTTTAAGGTATGGCTTACATCTATTGCAGTACATCCCGCGGCTGCGAGTAATAACATCTCCATCGGAGAAAAATACTTCTTCTCATCCTGCTTCCTAGCGTCTACAATAATTAGCCTTCCATCATCCGATCCACCTAGAAATAGCTTTTCACCTATCATCTTAATGTAATAACCCATTTATCATCACCCAACAAACCAATGTATAACTTAATAATGCTGTTATAAGGTAAAAAGCTTTTCCTAGAGTGGACTATTTTCATCTTCATCGAGTCTACGGACAAACTCAGCATCTCTAGCTTTATTCAATATATATAGGAATACTATAATGGAAATGAAGCCTATCACACCCGTGCTGATCTCGGCCATAGCTATATCTATTACCCTTGTCTGATATAAGGCAGCTGGAACGTCGATCACTGAATGGACTATAGATGCAAGTGTATATGTACCTATGATTCTCTTGGATGAGGGCCAGCCATATAAGGCTAATACTGTTAATATCCCGTGGATAAGACATACTATAGTACGTTCATTCATATATCCAGCGAAGTAATAGTATGGGTATCCAGAATATGCAGGGCTTAAAGAGATGGCATATGCTATATAATATGCTTCTCCTAGGCCGAATCCAACGCCTATGAACCAGGAAAACGCTATTTTATAGTATTTTGATCTAAAAAGCATCTTTGAAATTGGTGGTAATAAGGCTGGGGCCATTTTTATGGCTTCTTCAGAGAATCCTACTACTAGAAGCGTTAGTATTAATATATGAATAGGTAGTGTATTTATGTGGTTTTCGAGGCCAGATACCTTAAGCATATAGAGGATAACCGGTTTTTTGATGAGGAGGTTTACAATTGCGCTTAAAGGGAGACCGGCTATAATGGGTATAGATACCTTATTTATCTCTAGATTCCCCCATCTAGCGACGAGGTAAACTATAAATAATACTATTAAAGTTACCATCGTCGCCGTAACATATATCTGGCTTATCAATCTCCGGCCTCCTCCCTAATCATGTTTATGATAGAAAGGAGTTGATACTCGTTTGAAGCGGTGAAATATATCTCTTTGACGAGGCCTCTCCTCCTCTTAATTCTTATAAACCTCTTTGTAGGGTTGAAGGCAAATACTAGATAATTAAACATATAGCCTATCCCAGGTACTAATGCAGGTAGCGGGGGATTCTTTATCTCAATATGAACTATATCCCTTAACCGAGTCTTGCTCCTAAAAACTCCAAATCTAAGTTCCAACACTCCCTTGTTTATTCTTATCTCTCTAATGAGGAGGAAACTGATGAGGATCGCGAATATAACTCCGATTAACCCTATCTCAACCAGATATACCCAGAGAGGTAGGTCGATCATCATCAGTATAGGTATGTCAATTGTAATGACTGTAATGCCTATTATCATCATTAATGCTAGCAGTGTATTTTTATCTACATCTGGTTTCTCGAGGTAGTTATCCAAAATATAATCACCCTAGCTATTGATACGTGGAAAACCTGGGTTTTCAGGGTAACTATCCTTCCTAAAAAGTATATTATCTAGAAACCTATATGTGGTCAATATCTATATCCCTCTAGCTCCTCCTCAGTATGTTCTACACCTAGTCCAAGCACGATTCTATTAACGAAGTTGAAATAGCTTATAATCAAGTTTAGGCTAAGTATCTCCTCATCGGTCAACCCAACTCTCCTGAGTCTCAGGATGTCCTCCTCCTTTACCTCAGAGGGTCTCTTAGTCAATTTAACTGCATATCTAACAAGTTCCCTAGTCCTCATATCGAAATCATCTGTCTCCATCCCCTCAATAATCTTCTTTATCTTCTTTACATCCCAATATTTGGACAATGCGCTGGAGTGGTGTGCAATACAGTACTTACAATTATTT